>CBFHAF010000006.1:0-21716 GCA_965653435.1 uncultured Chitinophaga sp. | reverse complement strand
TCATGATATAATTCATTGGATTCATCCAGGTAATGAATAGCAAGTGCAACCGCTTCATTGTAATCGGCAGGCCCCGTTACGCCGGCGCCGTTCACTTTGTACCAATCGCCCGCGGCGGTTTTGCCACGGAGGGTTTTCATGTGTTTATAGAAGTCTCCCAGGTGATTGACCGTACCGGGATCCGTGTCTTCTTCCAGCCATTTTTTGAGGGCTTCCAGCTCCTGCTGTACCTCGCTTAGTTTTGTAGCTCCCCACAACCGGAGGTAATATTCATAATATGCCTCGTTCGGATTATCGAGGTTCAGGATGGCAGCGGAAATCTTCTCTATGAAAAAATCTGCGACCTGCTGCTGGGGAATATCTGCGCTCAGCTTGCTGTTGACCTTTACCCGGATCAAATCCCCAGGCTTTCCCAAATCGAAATCATAAATTCTGCCCGCGGTATCCAGCGATACCTGCTGCGCCTGCATTCCCGTGCCGTAGCAGCACAGCACCAGCAGGACTAAAATCAGCCTTCCTTTCATCAGGTTATCTGTTTAAAAATTGTTTGAAATATGATGTGCGGAGCACTTTTTCTCCTCTCGATCCGGAGCAGCCCCGGTGGCCGCAGGTGATCACCTTGCTGCATACAATGTCCTTCAGCTCGTTAAAATCCTCCGATCCTTCCACCAGGTAACCTTCTACCTGGTGCGTCCTGGCATTGAAAACAGGCGAACCGGAATTGCCTTTGTAGGTATCGCTGTCTACCATAAAAAAATCGGGGCTTGCGCTTTCCAGCACTTTCACTTTCCCTGCCAGCTTCAGCGGGATGCCTACGGGGCAGCCGATCACGTATAGGGAATCACCTTTTTTTATGTTTTTGCTTCCATAACCCGGCACCCGCCTGGTATCCACTTTCCTGCTGAGGGTTACCACGCAGAGGTCCATATTGCCGAGCCGTACCAGCCGGGCGCTTCTTGCCCTGAATACCGACGACTCGGGAAATACCGTTCTGGCGCCGCGCTTCGGGTCCACGATGTAATCGAACACGAAAAACTGCCGCATGATATTGCTTTCGCTCTGGTCGTGCGCCGTGGTGATGAGCGTAACGCTGTCGTACACAAAAGCGCTGCAGGTGGCGGCGGCGGGCTGGTTCAGGTACCGCTCGGTGTCGCAGTATTTGTATTGCTGGCCGAACCTGGGGTAATCGGTCAGCACATAATCGCCTTTGGCATTCCGCCCGAACCTGGAAGAAGGGATTACCGCCGCCACGCTTTTGGCATTGCACATATCCGTGCGCAGCGGGTTTGGATTGGAGAGATTGTCGCAATCGTACACGACTTCTTCCCGGTTGTCCTTATCATACACCACCTGCCTGTCGAACCGCTGGGCCGAGCGCTCGTACAGGCTCATGGCATCGTTGAAGTCCAGCGAATGCAGCGGCTGGTTCTTCAATATGATGCGGCGTACCTCATCGCGGGTATAATTGTTTTTGTAAGGCGGCGGCACCATCGTATCCCCTTTCATTTTACCCGTTCTTCTCAGTATTTCCAGGAAAACTTCCTCCGGCGTGTACTCTTCCGCCAGCAGGTCTACCTTCATCAGCTGATGCGGCGCAAAATAGGTGGGCTTGTAAATTTTCGGGAAGTACCCGGCCATCGCACTGTCAGCCACGGGAAAATCAACGATCTCTCCTGCAGGACCGCGCCCTGGCTTATTTCCCGGATCAGGGCCGGGTTCCGGTGCCGTTGCGGAGGAATCGCCGCTGGTAGCATTGCTGCTTTGCTCATTACAGGAAAATAAAAGAACGGATAACACAGCAACAAGGAATGGGGTCAGTCTCATCGTTTCAATTAGTTATAGGAATAAATCAATACTAGCGTTTCTTCTATTTGGGATTTTTGCTCTCTCTGGTTGATGCCCGAAAATTACAGGCTTATCCGGTCATTTCAAAATATTCCTGGTTAAATCATGCGTTCTACCTCAATAATACCTAGAACTAGGTATGCGCAGGGGTTATTTTTCTACCTTTTCCAGCCAGGCTTTTATCACTG
The DNA here is from genome assembly GCA_965653435.1 of uncultured Chitinophaga sp. GTDB lineage: Bacteria > Bacteroidota > Bacteroidia > Chitinophagales > Chitinophagaceae > Chitinophaga. Next base: position 19,683 of record CBFHAF010000006.1, on the reverse strand, counting down.
CCTGGAGGTCTTTCGTTCTTTGTTCCACTTCACTGAGCGTGGAGAATTTCGCCATTCTCCTTCCATCGGGGTACTTTCCTTCCAGCAGGCCTGACTTGTCTTCCACCACCGCGCCCGTTGGAAATACCAGCAGCACGTGATCGCTCTTATGGAGGTTGAACACGACGATATCCCTCTTATATTCTTTGGGGTCGAATGGCTTCATTTCACCGGTGTAGCAGAAGCTGGGCGAGTTCCATTTGATCTGCTCGCCGATCTCCGGGTCCGTTGCGAGCACGGCTTTCCTCAATGCTTCCACCACCTCCTTCAGCGGGTGGTCCAGCTTGCTGAAATAACCGGCCACCGTTTCCTCCGGCCCGGGCTTTTTATTTTTTGCCATGGATACCTTTTGCTAAATATAATCATTCGGGTTAATAAGCCAGCATCCGCCCGCAGGCGATAATGGCCGTCCACAGCACGAGAGATGCTATGGCAACGGCTTTCACCTTCCCGGGCAAATGTTCCCGCTCCTCTGCGGGCCTGAATACACGGAACAGCAGAGCATTGCCCGCCGCAAGCGCCAGCAGGCACAGCTTCGTCCAGAAAACAGGATCGTTGCCCAGCGCAACGGCATTGGTAATAAAAAGCAGGATGCCTGAAGGGATCACAAGCCATAGCCCGCGCATGGACCAGGTGAGCAAATGCCGTGAAAGGCCGTTCACCGGCAGGTGTTTCGACGCGCCGAGCAACCGCAGGTCGAACATCACAGCGGGGCCTGCCAGCACTACGATACCGGCGATGTGCACGATCTCCAGGAATGGGTATAACCAGGCAGACTGCCGGATGGCCGCCGACAGGGACAAATGTTCCAGGGACTGCAGCCATTCAGCCGGTACCGGCATCAGCGCAGCTCATATTTGGAACCATCGATAAAGATCCTTTCCGCGCGCATTTCATCTTTGATCTCTTTGTGCGGGTAACCTACCACGCGCACCGATCTGCCTTTTTTGATCATATCCGCGCTGACGCCGCGGTCGCGCATACGGCTTACGGGCGCCAGTATCACCGTCCAGGTCTTTTTATCCTGGTTCACTTTAATGACGGTGTGCGGGTTTTCATACACGGAAGACTGGATAGTGCCGGTGTAGTCAAGCGTTTTGTTCTGATCGTAATTGGCCCAGCCGTGATGCGGTGGTGTGAAGGAAACGAGGGCGGTGAAGAGCAGGAGGGTGAAGATATTTTTTAGTAAGGTCATACTGTTGGTATTTAATGATTACTAATAAAATCCCGTCATCCTAAATATATCAAAATTCCACCGAAAAAACATGCAGCGGCTGGTCGAACGAATAGATCACACGCCAGCCGTAGCGGATGCAGATCTGCTGCACCAGGGCCAGCCCGAGGCCGGTTCCGGGCGATTCCGGAGAAGTGCCGCCGAACCGCCTGAACAGCCGTTCCTGTTTCAGCCCGGCAGCGCCTGTATTCGTGATCATCAGCTCTTTCCCGGAAAGGCGAACAACAATGGGACCCTTGGCAGGGCTGTAGCGGATGGCATTCGTGAGCAGGTTATTCAGCAGTATTTCCACCAGTATCCTGTTGCCTTCCACTTTCACGTTAGGGCGGATATGAGTTTCCACCGCCAGCTGCCTGCTTTCTGAAAAGCCGGAGAAGAGGTTGACCGTACTGGCCAGCAAGCCGGAGAGATCGATCTCTTCCTTGTCCATGAACTGGCTGTTCTCAATTTTTGTGAGCAGCAGCAGGTTCTTGTTGATGCGGGTAACCCTGGCCAGCGCCCTGTTCGCATCCTCGATGATGTTGTATTGTTCATCCGTCAGCGACCTGGTTTGCAGCAGCAGGTCCAGCTTGGATTGTATAATGGCCAGCGGCGTTTGCAGCTCGTGTGAGGCATTGTCTGCAAACTCCTTCTGCTGTGCATAAGCCGCGATATTGCCCGTGATGAGCTTGTGCAGGCTCCGGTTCAGCTCGGCAAATTCCTCGATGTCCGGTTCTTCGAACACCACCGCTTCCTGCCGGTCCAGGTCGAACTGCTTTATTTGCGCCAGGCTGCGGTAAAAGGGCTGCCACATCCGGCCGGACACGCGGCGGTTCAGCAGAATGAAACCGACCAGCAGCAGGATAAAGAACAGCACAGTGAGCAGGGTTACTGCGCTGATGATCAGGAAACGGTCTTCCCTGCCGGCTTCCGGGGTGAGAACGATGTGATGCTCGTTGAACTCATACCGCAGCAGGAGGCTGATGGTGAGGTAATAGGCGGGTATGCTGAAAACCAGCACCAGCGCGGCGTATACGATGAATTTTTTCAGCGACCTGTTCAGCAGCTTGCTCATATTTCCCAAATATAGCCTGTTCCCCGGAGCATCGTCCGGGATTTTTGCTATTTTGTAGAATTGTATGACATATTAAATTCTACGAATCCAACGCCATGACTCCTTTACAAAGCCATGAGATCCGCGGCAACTGGGCTACCCTGCTGCTGCCCATCGATGCAGACGACAACATCCATTACGAACGCCTGGCCGGTGAAATAGACCAGCTTATCGCCATGAAAGTGGACGGCATTTATTCCAACGGTACCGCCGGCGAATTCTACAATCAGACAGAACAGGAGTTCGACGAAGTGAACGGCCTGCTGGCGGAAAAATGCAACAGGGCCGGTATGCCCTTCCAGGTGGGTTGCAGCCACATGAGCCCGCAGATCTCCCTTGAAAGGCTGAAAAGGGCTGTAGCCCTGCAGCCATCGGCTTTCCAGGTGATACTGCCGGACTGGTTCCCGCCGAAGATGGACGAGATCATTGTTTTTCTCAGGAAGATGGAAGAAGCGGCCGGTTCCATCCGGCTTATTCTCTATAACCCGCCGCATTCCAAAGTGAAGCTGAGCCCCGCCGATTTCAAGACGATCCGCGAAGCGGGCATTCAACTGGCCGGCTGCAAGCTGCCCGGCGGCGATGCCGCCTGGTACAGGGAAATGCTGGGGCTGAACCCCGGGTTGTCTGTATTTATTCCCGGCCATCACCTGGCAACCGGCGTACGGGCAGGCGCGCATGGCGCCTATTCCAACGTAGCCTGCCTGAACCCGCTCGTGGCCCAGCAATGGTACAACGGCATGCATACTGATATGGAAGCCGCGCTGGAACTGGAAGGGCGCATCCAGCGTTTTATGAACGAACAGATCGTGCCGTATATCACGCAGCAGGGATATTCCAACCAGGCGGCAGACAAATTCCTGGCAGCCATCGGCAGCTGGGCGGAGGTGGGCACGCGCCTGCGCTGGCCGTACAAATGGATACCGGAAGCGGAAGTGGGCGCAGCGAAAAAAGTGTGCAGGGAACTGTTGCCTGAATTTTTCGTGTAAAGTTTTTCCGGGCGATATTTTGCAAAGGCTTCCTGAGGAAGCCTTTGCCTTCCATATCTTTTTTCTGATAAATAAATGATTTCTCTAATTACTCCGTTCAGAGATGTACTATGGACATAGTAAATCCTTTTTCTTACATTTAACTCCGAATCAACCAAAGGAAACAGGAAAGCGAAGCTCCTACGCATGCATACTCAGACAGATAGTGAAGATATTCTATTAAAAAGGATCTCAGAAGGCGATCAGGAAGCCTTTCATGCGATTTATTATCACTATGCCCCCCGCCTTTACGGCAAGCTGTTGAAAACGCTCCATTCCGAGGACCTTGCCTCCGAGATACTCCAGGAAGTATTCCTCACCATCTGGCAGAAACGCGCGCTGATAGATCCTTCCCGCTCATTCCGCTCCTATTTGTTCAGGATTGCGGACAACCTGGCGATCGACCTGTTCCGGAAATCCAACCGCAACCAGGCCGTGATGGAACGCCTGCTGGCTGCCAGCATCGACCATTACACGCATACGGAAGAATGGCTGGAACAAAAGGAAAAGGCCGGGCTGCTCAGCAAAGCCATCGAAACGCTGCCTCCGCAGCGCAAAACCGTATTCATCCTCTGTAAACTGGAAGGGAAAAGTCATGACGAGGTAGCCCGCATGCTGAACATCTCCCCTTCCACTGTTAATAACCATGTCGTAAAGGCCATGCAGAGCCTGCGAAGCTATCTTTCGGACCATCCGGAAGCAGCAGGCATGCTGCTGCTGTATTTCCTGCTCCAATAATTTTTTTTCCGGGGCAGTAGTTATTATCCTTCTCTGAGCCGTATTAGCTATTATGGAAGAAATGTACCATGAAGAGGAACTCCGTCTTCTCTTCAGAAAATATTTACAGAAAAATTGCACCGAAGAGGAAGTAAAACTGCTGATGTCCTATTCGGAACAGGAAACATTTTTCCCGCTCTGGCAGCTGCTGCTGGAAGAAGTTGACGAAGAAAGAAGCCAGGAAGAACTATACACTCTTTACAAACCCGTTATAGATAATGCTTATGCGCAGCTGACCGCCCGCGCGGAAGGCCAACGAAAACAACAACCAACCATCGTGCGCTACTGGTGGGCAGCTGCAGCCGCAGTGCTGTTGCTGCTTTCCGCCGGTATATATCTTACGCGCCAGCCGGGCCCGGCGCCGCAGGCGCAGGTGCACGACGTGCTTCCCGGTACAGACAAGGCTACGCTTACACTGGCGGACGGCTCAGTGATCCCGCTGGACAGTGCGGGCAGCCAGGTGCTTTTGCAGGGCGCTACCGCCATACGCCAGCAAGGCGGGCAGCTGATCTACGATGCCGGTGAAACGGCGGGCGACATCACCTATAATACCCTTCATACTCCCCGCGGCGGCCAGTTCCGCATCACGTTGCCAGACGGCACCAGCGTGTGGCTCAATGCCGCCTCTTCGTTGCGTTATCCTACAGCATTCACTGGTAAGGAAAGGACTGTAGAGATAACCGGGGAGGCTTATTTTGAAGTAACGAAGAATCCGCGCATGCCCTTCCGTGTAAAGATCGCCGGGCAGGCGGAAGTGGAAGTGCTGGGCACCCGCTTCAACATTACAGCCTACGAAAACGAACATACGATCAAAACCACGCTGATGGAAGGTTCCGTTAAAATGCACGCAAAAGGCCAGGCGCTGGTATTAACGCCCGGGCAACAAGCCGAGCTGAATGCCGCCGGTCAGCTGCTGATCGTGAAAGACGCCAATACGGCGCAGGCTACCGCGAAAGATGCATTCTTTACATTCAACAAAGCCGACCTGCCGACAGTGATGCGACAGCTGGCGCGCTGGTACGACCTGGAAGTGATCTACCAGGATACCATCCCGCAGGCGGAATTCACCGGCGATATCGACAAATCGCTTACGCTGGACCAGGTGCTGAAAGGCCTGGCCAGGAACCGGATACGTTACAGGATAGAAGAGGACAGGAAACTGATCATCCTGCCATAAATACGACAGATGGGGAAATTCTAAAAACCAAAATCATAACGTACAGCCTGTTCAGGCGCTTACGGGCACAAAAAAACCGGGTGTAAGATTTGGACACCTTTCCCGGCTTTTGTTCCAGCGAATGTTCCAGGTGCGTTGAGACTCCTTTATTCATTCAACTTAAAACAGCACAAAGGTATGCAATTTCAAAGTATTACCATCCGGCCTTCCCGTGCCCGTACCTTGCGGGAAAGCCTGTCAACCAAAACCGCAGCCGGGCTGCCGCCAAGCCACAGAACTATCTTCCGCCGCGCCGCCTGCAAACAAATCTTTTTAGTCATGAGGATCACATTCATGCTTATCCTGGCCGCCATTCTTCAAAGCAGCGCCAAATCTTCGGCGCAGACCGTTACCTATACCGGCAAGCCCGCTACGCTCGGGCAAATGTTCCGGGTAATCAGGCAGCAAACTGACTACCGCGTGTTTTACCGCGCTGAAGACCTTGACAGTACCGCCAGGGTACATGTGCAATTCACCGATGCCCCGCGCCAACCCGCGCTGTAAATTATCCTGACCGGCCGGCCGCTCGATTTCTTTTTCCGGGGGGGAACTATTTTTATCCCAAAAAATCACACGCCCGCTTTTATGGAAATGCGCGGCCTCGTGGTGGACGAGCTGCAAAGGCCCATCCCCGGCGTGACCGTATTCGCCAGGAAAAGCATGAGCGCCACCAGCACCGACCAGCGGGGTATTTTTTTCCTTAGCAACCTCATGCAGGGCGATTCCCTGCGGTTTTCAAGCATCAACCATGAAACAGTTACCATACCTGTCGCGCCCAATACCTTCGTGCGTATCGTGATGAAACAGCAGATCACCAAGCTCACCGCGATCACCATCGTCAATACCGGTTACCAGATGCTAAGCAAGGAAAGGGCGACGGGTTCTTTCGGCAAGGCGGACATGGAGATATTCTCCAAACGCACCGGCACGATGGATGTGATCGCGCGGCTGGAAGGGCAGATACCGGGCATGCAGGTGTTCGTTGGAAGCAACAGCGACGATGTGAACCGCAACGGCAGCGGCGTTTCCGTGCGCAGGAGCGTCATCAGGGGAATAGGTACTCTCCGGGGCGAGACCACTTCGCCACTCTATGTGCTGAATGGCGTGGTAGTAGCGGACATGAGCGCCGTCAACCCCGACGACATCGAAGACATCACCGTGCTGAAAGACGCGGCTGCCGCAGCCATCTGGGGCGCCCGTTCCGCCAACGGCGTAGTGGTGATCACTACCAAAACAGGCGCAAAGAACCAGCGCGTGAACGTTAGCTACACAGGCTTCGTGAATTATTCCGAAAAGCCGGATTTCAATTATTTCCCCCTGCTCACCAGCCGCCAATATATCGATGTAGCGCAGGAAATATTCAACCCTGCGGCTTATCCTTACCGCGCCCAGCAATTTTTCGCGCCGCACGACAAAATATTGTACGACCGCGAGCTGGGCCGTATTACAGCCGCGGAAGCAAGTGCAAAGCTGGACAGCCTCGCCGTGCTGGACAACTCCGGCCAGATCCGTGATATCTGGAACCAGCGGATGGTCACCACCAACCATACCGTGTCCGTATCCGGCGGTGGCGGCGCCTATTCGTTCTACGGATCGTTCGGTTACACCGGCACTCAAAGCCCCACGCCCGGACAGCATTCCAATTCCTATAAGCTGAACCTTACACAATCGCTGAACGCAGGCAACCGCATACAGCTGTCGGTGAACACTTCGCTGATAAATACCATCTCAAAAGGCAAAAGGCCGGCAAGTGTCACCAATACGTTCCTCCCTTACCAGCTCTTCCGCGACGCGTCCGGCAAAAGCCTTAACATCAATTACATGAACGGCTACCTGGACTCCGTGAGCCGGGATTATGCAACGCGCAGCGGCATCAGCCTCGATTACAATCCCATCAACGAAATAGATTACGGTTACACCAATACTAATCTCCTCAGCATAAACGTTACAGCCAACGTCAACGTCAGGCTGTTCAAAGGCCTTGCGTTCACCGGCACCTACGGCTACCAGAAATCGCCCGGCACCTATACCAGCTACGACGATCACAAGGCGCTGAGCGAACGCAAGCAGCAGGTAAGCCTTACCATGGTCAACAACGGGCAGCGGGAATATCTCTACCCGTTAACCGGCGGCCGGTACCTGCAAAACAACAGCGACCAGCGCAACTGGACCGTGCGTAACCAGCTCTTATACACCGCTCTGCTCCGCAACGGCCGGGATAACATTACATTGCAGGCCGGCCAGGAAGTTCAGGAAGCTATCGGTTACCGCCAAAGCACGACGGTACTGGGCTACGACGATGCATTGGGCAGCTACGCCATCATGGACTATGCGCGGCTGCGCAACGGCGTTTTCCCTACGGTTACCGGATACGGCTATCTGAACATCACACCTTTCCAGACCAACACGACCCGTACCCGTTTCATTTCCTATTTCGGCCTCGGCAGCTATAGTTTGATGGGCGGCAGGTACAACCTGGACCTGAGCCTCCGCCAGGACTACAGCAATATGTTCGGCAGCGATGTGGCCGCCCAGAACAAACCCGCCTGGAGCATAGGCGGCCGCTGGAGATTGAGCCAGGAAAAATTCATGAGCAACATTAAATGGCTGAACGACCTGGGCATCAGGAGCACCTATGGGATCACGGGCAACTCTCCCTATGTAGGAGGCGCTTCCCAATGGGACATCCTCCGCCCGGTCAATGTTGCGAATTCATGGCAATACACACCCGTGGCAGGCGACGCGCTTTCCCTGAGCAATGTTGCCAACAAAGCCCTTTCCTGGGAAAGAACGGCGAATGTCAACATCGGCCTCGATTTCGCCGTGCTCAAACGCCGGCTGAGCGGCGGCATCGAATATTATACACGCACCACCACCGACCTGGTTGGCCCCGAAGAGCTCAACCCTCTCACAGGCTACAGCTCCCTGACCGGCAACCTGGGCAAGATGGAGAACAAAGGCCTGGAGTTCAGCCTGCGCTCGGAAAACATCAGGACGAAAGACTTCCTTTGGGCTAGTTCCCTCACTTTCGGATATAACAAAAACAAACTGATCGCTTTCAACAAACCCAGCCCCTATACCAATAGCGTAGACGGCAGGATGGGCGGCCAGTCCTATCTCATCGATTACCCGAACAACCCGCTGTTCGCCTACCGTTTTGCCGGCCTGGATAACATGGGCGACCCGCAGATCTTCCTTGCGGACAAAAGCGTTTCCAAAAAGCTCAACGTGGCCACACTGGAAGATATCCGGTATATGGGCACCACCACGCCTGTGTACACGGGAGGGTTCAGCAATACCTTCTCCTACCGCGGCCTCAATCTCTCGCTCAACATGATCTACAATCTTGGCCATGTAATGCGCCGGCCGGTAAATCAGTTTTACACCGGCAGGCTGGCTTCCTACGCCAACTTCAGCAGCGGCAACATGCTCAACTCTTTCCTGGACCGGTGGAAGAAACCGGGTGATGAAGCTTTTACCAATATCCCCTCTTACGAGCCGGATATTTTCACCAGTTACCAGCGCAGGAATCTCAATTATTACCTCCAGGGCGACGTCAACGTGATCAGCGCATCCTATATCAAGCTGAGGGATGTAACGCTTTCCTACGATCTGCGGCCGCAGGCGCTGAAGTTCCTCCGGATCCGCCAGGCCAGCGTATATGCGCAGGCCACCAACTTCCTCGTATGGACGGCCAACGGCGATATGGATCCCGAACTGGGGCTTAGCACTGCTCCCGTAAAGCATAGCTACAGCCTGGGCGTAAATCTTTCACTCTGATTCAACCGCAAAACATCATGAAACCGAGCATAACAAAACATACCACAGCGATCATTCTTTCTTGTATTCTCTTCTCCACGCCGGCCTGCAAAAAGAGCTGGCTCGAAGTGGTACCCCAGGGCAGCCAGGTGGCCATCACCGTTGAGGACTACGACAAACTGATGAACGATCCCGTCTTTTACATGTTCTACAGTGTTGGCGGATGGGGAGAAGCCCAGCTGATGGGCGATGAAGTGGCTGCCGAAAAACCTTTTTTCATCAACAAAAGCCCGATACGGGATGCGCTTTTCCAATGGCAGGACAGCATTTACCCGCAGGCCACGCAATATTCCTTTACCCTGCAAACCAATCTCCAGTTCATGTACCAGCTGAACAAGATCATCGACGAAGTGCTGGATTCCGAAGGCGGCACCGATGAGCAGAAAAGGGGCATCCGTGCGGAAGCGCTGGCTACGCGTGCCTGGAGCATCTTTAACATGGCCGGGTTTTATTGCAAACCTTACAACGCCTCCACAGCAGGCAACGACCCCGGCTTCCCCATGATACTCAAACCCGATGTGAATAAAAGGGACTTTACAAGAGGCAACCTCCAGGGCACCTACGACCAGATCGTCAAAGACCTGAGCGATGCGCTGGCTGACATCCCGGCAAAACAGCCCATCGTGACCCGCATGTCCCGCCCTGCCGTGGAAGGCCTGCTGGGCAAGGTGTATCTCTTCATGGGCAAATACAACGAAGCGCTGCCCCTGTTAAAAGACGCCTTGCTGCATGTGGCGGCCAACGGGCAGGCCTCGCTTTACGATTATAACCAGGCGCTGGCGCCTGGCGGGGCATTCATGCCGGTAGACCCCGTACATGGACCCAACGGTCCTAACCTCCGTTACCAGGACCTGCAGGAATCTGTAGTGGCTAAAGTATACAGCAGCGGTTTTTACAGCGGCAACGTCACCGGCTCCGACGGGCTGGTGCTCGCGCCATGGACGCAGGCTCTGTTCGGGCCGAACGACCGCCGGCTGCTTTTTTACACGGACCGCAACCCGGATAACTCTCCCAATTCCGCCGGCAGGCTCCGCAAATACGGCATGCCTTTCCAGACCAACCAGTTCTCCCGCTTCGGGCTGGAGCTGGCCGAACTGTACCTGCTGAATGCAGAATGCAAGGCCAGGACCGGCGATCTCACCGGCGCCGTAACGGATGTGGAAACACTGCGCAGGCACAGGATGCCCGTAGCGGATGCCGCGGTGCCCCCGGCCATCGCCGGCGATAAAAACGCGCTGATCAGGTTCATCATCGACGAACGCGTCCGTGAATTTGCACTGGACGGCTACCGCTGGTTCGACATGCGCAGGCTGTCCGCAGACCCCCTGTTTGCCGGCATCACGTTCACACACACGATGTTTAACGGCGATGGAACCTCCACCACCTATACATTGCGGCAGCCTGTCCGGCTCGTGATGAAGTTCCCGCGCTATTACACCGACGCCAATCCGGACATGCCGGACAACCCATAAACAACCGTCAACCCTGGCCTATGCCCCGGGCCGGCTGCTGCGCGACGTATGCGCAGCGGCCGGCAGGGCAGGGCCTTGCCAGACTCATGCAAAAACATTCATTCACATATTCCTTTTATCATGACCAGTATCGTAAAACTTGAGCGCCTCTCCCACCGGTACTCCAGCGCCTGGGCCATCCGCGACGTCAACATAGAGATCGCGCAGACAGGTATCGTAGGGCTGCTGGGTTCCAACGGCGCAGGCAAGTCCACCACTATGAACATCCTCTGCGGCGCGTTGAACCAAACGGAAGGCAACGTGTTCATCAATGGCATCAATATGCGCGAGGAGCCTGAGCAGGCCAAGAAAGAGATCGGCTTTTTGCCGCAGAACCCGCCGCTGTATATGGACCTGACGGTGGACGAATATCTCCACTACTGCGCAGGCCTCCGCCTGATGCCGAAAGACAAAATGAAACCTGCGATCAAAGAAGCCAAAGAACGCTGCGGCATCGATCATTACAGCAAACGCCTCATCCGCAACCTTTCCGGCGGTTACCGCCAGCGTGTGGGCATTGCGCAGGCCATCGTTCACCGGCCCAGGCTGGTGGTGCTGGACGAGCCTACCAACGGCCTCGATCCGAACCAGATCATTGAAGTGCGCGCGCTTATCAAAGAGATCGCGCAGGACAGGGCGGTGATCTTTTCCTCCCACATCCTGTCTGAAGTGCAGCTGCTCTGCAAAGAGATCAAAATGATCGAAAGCGGAAGGATCGTATTCTCCGACACCATGGATGCCTTCAACAACTACGTGGAGCCGCACAGCGTGCTGGTCCATATGGAAAATCCGCCCTCCGCTGCAGAACTGGAAAAAATAGCAGGCGTTACCCGCGTCGATTTCCTGACGGAACGCCAGGTACGCGTGTACTTCGCCGGCGGCCAGGACATCACGGAAAGGATCGTCACCGCCAGTGTGCAGAACGGCTGGAGACTGCGGGAGATCAGCCTCGATAAGAGCGCGCTGGATGAAATATTCAAACAGCTATCCTCCCAACACCAAAATTGATTTTTCCTGACGCCGGCCTTAACAGGATAAAGCGTCATCAGACCAGAAAAAATAAAAACGAACTGATGAAAACAATATTCAGAGTTGCGAAAACAGAATTGCGCACCTTGTTCTACTCCCCCATTGCGTGGTTCCTGCTCATCGTATTCCTGGTGCAATGCGGCATCACCTACCTGGGCAGCGTTGGCGGCATGGCCCGTTTCCAGGAGATGCGCGGGGTAATGATGATGGGAGGCCCGCAATCGTTGACCGAGCAGGTCTTCCTGGGGCGCGGCGGCCTGTTCCAGAACGTCATGCAGAACCTTTACCTCTACATCCCCCTGCTCACCATGAGCCTCATCAGCCGGGAAACCAGCAGCGGCACTATCAAGCTGCTTTATTCCTCTCCCATCAGGGTGCGGGAGATCGTGTTCGGCAAGTATCTCGCCATGATGATCTACAGCCTTCTGCTGGTAGCTATCGTAGCCATTTTTGTGATTGCCGGCCTTTCACAGATACCGCACCTCGATACCGGCATGCTGCTCACCGGCCTGCTGGGATTCTACCTGCTGCTGTGCGCCTATTCCGCTATCGGATTGTTCATGTCCAGCCTCACTACCTACCAGGTGGTAGCCGCTATCTGCACTTTCGTGATGATCGGCGTTTTGAGCTATATAGGCACGCTGTGGCAGCGCATTGAATTCGTGCGCGGGCTCACTTATTTCCTGTCCATCAGGGGCCGCACGGAAAGCATGCTGGCCGGGCTGCTCACTACCAAAGACCTGATCTATTTCTGCGTAATCGTCTACATTTTCCTCGGCCTCACCATCTACAAACTGAAAGCCGGCATGGAATCCAAACCGGCGGTCGTGAAAGCAGGAAGATACGTAGCCATCATAGCTTCCGCGCTGCTGATCGGTTATATCAGCTCCGTTCCTTCGCTGATCGGGTATTACGACGCCACTGCCAACAAAAGCAGGACGCTCACGCCCAAAGTGCAAAAGATACTGACGGACCTGGGTGACGAACCGCTGGAAATAACTGCATACAACAACCTGCTGGACCGGTTCTATTTCCTCGGCGACCCCGCCTCCTACAATTCCAATATAGACCGCTGGGCGCCTTACCTGCGGTTCAGCAACAACATCCGGCTGAACACGGTCAACTATTACGACAGCTCAAAAGGCAACGATTTCATCTGGAAAGCCTATCCCGGCAAAAACCTGAAAGAAATGGCGCAGCAATACGCCAAGAACCAGGAGATAGACCTGGGTAAATTCAAGTCGCCGGAAGATATACGAAAGATGATCGATCTGCGGCCGGAACAGAACCGTTATGTAATGCAGCTGAAATGGAAAGGAAGGACCACTTTCCTCCGTGTGTTCGACGACCAGGCCATGTGGCCCGGCGAAACGGAAGTAGCGGCTGCGCTGAAACGCCTTCAACAGGCTAAAATGCCCATGATCGCCTTCCTGCCCGGCGACCTGGAAAGGAATATCGACAAAATGAGCGACCGCGATTACAAGATACTGACCAACTACCCCACCTTCCGCAATTCGCTGGTGAACCAGGGTTTCGACGTCATGAATATTTCGCTGGACAGTGCGGACGTTCCCGCCGGCATTTCCACGCTGGTGGTCGCAGACCCGAGGATACCCTTCACACCCGCCGCCATGGCCCGTTTGCAGCAATACATCCAAAGCGGCGGCAACCTCCTCATAGCCGGCGAGCCCGGCAGGCAGGGCATGATCAACCCGCTGTTGCAACAACTGGGCGTACAGCTCACGGAAGGAATGATCATCCAGGAAAGTACGGACCTTGCACCGGACCAGATCATGCCTGACCTGACCAAAACCGCGGCTTCTTTCTCCAAGCCGCTGGCCAAACGCGCGGAAGACAGCGTGAAGGTATTCATGCCCGGCGCCGCCGGCCTGGCCTTTACCGGCGGCAGCCCATATACCATCAAACCGCTGCTCGTGTCTGACGCGAAACTTTCCTGGAACAGGCTTAAACCCCTGAACCTGGAAATGGTGACCGGCGCCGTTGCCAACGAAAACACCGTGCCCGCCGCTTCCTTCGCCGTGCAAAAAACCAATATTCCGGCTAAAGATGCAAAAGAGAAAAAAACCACAGCAAAACCCGCGCCCGCACCACTGGCAGAGGAGGAGACCTCCCCTGCGGAAGGCCCCTTCTCCGGCCCCGGCGGAGGGAGAAGAACCGCCATGGCTACAGTCAGCTTCTCTGCGGCAGACGGCGATGTGAGAGGCCCGATCCCAACCGTGGCCGGCCTTACACGGCAGGTAAACGGCAAAGAACAACGTATCGTAGTGGCCGGCGATGCGGACTTCATCAGCAACTCCGGCCTTCGACGCCCGGGCACAGCCAACTTCGTGTTCACCACCGCCGTATTCAGCTGGCTGAGCAACGGCGAATTCCCGATAGACGCGTCGCGCCCGGAACCGAAAGACACACGCGTCAGCGTATCGCAGGACGATATGGGCTCCCTCCGTTTGATGTACCTGTGGGTCATGCCCGGCATACTGCTGGCTTCCGGCGCCATCCTGCTCATCAGGCGTAAAAGAAAATAAGGATCATCATGTTATTCACGACAGATAAACAGACACTGGAAGACCTGAACATCTTCGGCAAGCACGGAGGCGATTCCGTGTACAATATCTTCAACCGCTGCGCCACAAGAGGTGGCGCAGCGATCCTCGACGAGATGTTCCGTTACCCGTTGTCGGACGAGGCATCCATCAACCGCCGCTGCGGCATTTTCAGGTATTTCACGGAAACCGGTATTGCCTTCCCTTTCCCAAGCGCTTTATTCGACGCCGCAGAACCTTACCTGTCCAATACGGACGAACGCACGAAGCTGATCGCTCAGGAACATTCCGTGACCAGGAAGTTCAGCAACATCATCGCGCCCGATGCCGAAACACAGCAGGTCCATAACGGTGTGAATGCGCTGGCGGAACTGCTGAAAGGCGTAAAAACATTCCTGGCCGGCCTGCACATCCCGGAAGATCATGTTTATGCGGCAGACAAGGCATCTATTTCCGCCATCCTTTCCCAGCCGGCATTTGCGGCCATCATAGCACATAAAGGAAAGCTGCAGCATGCCGCCGCCGCGGAATTTGACGTGATATTGCGGTTCAGGCACAGGGAAGAGATACAACAGCTGCTCCGTCATGTTTATTTCCTGGATGTATATCTTTCTGTCGCAATGGTAGCCAGGGAACGCGGCTTTACATTCCCGCTGGCCCTTCCTCAAGGTCAGCACCTGGTACAGCTGGAAGGCGTATACCATCCGCAGGTAAAGAACGCGGTACCGAATAATATTTCCATTACGCCTGAAGGCAATGTGCTGTTCCTTACCGGCGCGAACATGGCAGGGAAATCCACCTTCATGAAATCGTTCAGCATCGCCATGTTCCTGGCACATATGGGGTTCCCGGTAGCCGCGAAAAAGATGGATTTCTCCGTACTGGACGGCATCTACACCACCATCAACCTGCCAGACAACCTGGACATGGGCGCCAGCCACTTCTACGCGGAAGTGATGCGCGTAAAAAAAATGGCGCTGGAACTAAGCCAGGGAAAGAACCTGCTGATCGTTTTCGATGAGCTTTTCCGCGGCACGAATGTAAAAGACGCCTACGAAGCGACCATCACCATCACGAAAGGGTTTGCCGGTAAAAAGAACAGCCTGTTCCTGATCTCCACCCACATCATCGAAGCGGGTGAAGTGCTGCAGCAGGCCTGCCCGAACGTACGGTTCATCTACCTGCCCACCAGGATGAACGGCCACCATCCCGTTTATACGTATACGTTAGAGAACGGCATTACCGACGACCGCCATGGTATGATCATTATCAACAACGAAGACATTCTTGACATCCTGGAAGCAGGTATCAAAAAAATGAAATCAGCATGAGCTTTATCGCAGATCAACAAACGCTGGACGACCTCGGCCTGCTGGGCAAATTCAGGCCGCATTCCGTTTACAGCCTTTTCAACAAAGTGCACACTGCCGGCGGCGCGCGGCTGCTGGACGAAATGTTCCACCAGCCGTTGACAGACCCGGCGGCCATCAACCGGCGCAGCATTATTTTCCGGTATTTCCAGGCGCAAAAACCAACCTTCCCCTTCCGCCATGATTCATTCCGTTTCGTAGAAAACTACCTGGGAACCGGGGCGGTCGGCAACATCGCCGCCGCCACAGCCGGCATGCTGCGCAAAAAGATCGCCGCCGCATTGTTGAAAGACGAACAATACAGCCAGCTGCAGGCCGGCCTTACAGCCACTATCGAAGCACTCAACGCGCTGAAGGACCTCCTGCAGCCGCTTGACATTCCGCTGGTGCAACCTGCAGCGGACCTGCTGGCGGACAAAAGGCTCGCATGGCTGGAAGAAGAACGCGGCGCAAAGCAACTGCCCTTCCCGAAAGCCGCCAGGTACGACCACCTGCTGCGTTGCACCCTGCGTAAAGAGATGGAAATTTTGCTGGACATCGTTTACCAGCTGGACGTGTTCATCGCCGTGAGCAGCGTGGCGCGGGAAAGAGGTTTTGCCTATGCGCATGCGCTGCCCGCAGAAAAGAATGTATTCAGCACCACCGCGCTCACGCATCCCGGTCTCAGCAACGCCGTGGCCAACCCGCTCTCGCTGGACGAAAATGCGAACATGCTCTTTCTTACCGGTGCGAACATGGCAGGAAAATCCACTCTCATGAAATCGTTCGGCATCGCGATATACCTGGCGCATATGGGATTCCCCGTGGCGGCCCGTGATATGCGCTTTTCCGTGCGCGACGGCCTCTATTCTTCCATCAATGTGCCGGATAACCTGAACATGGGCTACAGCCATTTTTACGCGGAAGTGCTCAGGGTCAAAAAAGTAGCGGAAGAAGTGAGCAGCGGCAAGAATATGATCGTCATCTTCGACGAGCTGTTCAAAGGCACTAATGTGAAAGACGCGTATGACGCCACGCTGGCCGTTTCTGCGGCGTTCGCCCGGTACAGGAACTGTTTCTTCATTATCTCCACCCACATCATCGAGGCAGGCGAAGCGCTGCAGCAGCAGTCCGGCAACATCCTGTTCGCTTACCTTCCCACGGTGATGGAGGGCAATATCCCCCGTTATCCCTATACGCTGACAACAGGTATTACCAGCGACAGGCAGGGCATGATCATTATCGAGAATGAAAGGATACCGGAACTGCTGGCAAGTTAAAAGCCGGTAATTTCCATGTTGATGAAAAAGGGCTGCCATTACCGGCAGCCCTTGATTTTTGCAATATTTTTCCTTTCTATGATACAGCATCTTTTGCGATCACCGTCCAGTCGCTCGTGCCGAAACCTTTTTCGATCCATTTGTCCATAGTGGCCGCGATGGCAGGCAGCACGGTGAGGGAGCCGTTATGTTCCTTTACGGTGTTGATGAATATCTGCGTGTCTTTCCTTGCCATGTTCAGCTCCCAGGAAGCTTTGCTGTAATCGCCGCTGCTCATGCGCTGCAGTCGTGCGGGCAGCATTTGCGCAGGGTTCCAGATATCGAACAGCGAGCCAATGTCCTGCGCGGAAATGTTCAGCGCTTTGCCGAGGGACAATGTGTCCGACAAACCCGCTACGAACGCAACCAGGAAGCTGTTGCCGATCAGTTTCATGCCAGCTGCCTTGCCTTCCTCGGGCCCTAAGTTGATCACTTTGCCGGTCATTTTATCCAGCAGGGGCTGTACCCTTTCTATCGCGGCCTGGTCGCCGGAAACGAGCATGTAGCCGCTGCCTTCGCGGGCATTGGCCGGGCCCATGAACACCGGTGCATGCAGGTAAATGAATCCCCTGGTTTTCCAATCTTCCGTACGTTGCCGCGCGCCTTCCACGGTAGTAGTGGTATGGTCTATGATGACCGCGCCGGGCTTCAGGCCGGGGGCAGCGGCAGCCAGTACTTCATTCACCGCGGCATCGTCTTTCACCGTGATGTGTATATGATCAGCACCTTTAACAGCATCCGCTGCCGCCGCGAATACCGTGGCCCCGGCGGTTTCCAGCGCCCTGGCCCTTTCCGGATTGCGGTTCCATATCTGTACTTTTTCTCCTTTATCCAGCATGGCCTTTACGAAATTCGCGCCTAAAAGGCCCATGCCTAAGAATGCTCTTGCCATTTTCTTTTTTGTTTAAAGTTAAGGATTTGAGATTTATGGAATATTCCCGTTTGCTCATCTTCCTGATTTAAACCATAAAAAAAACTTACAGATGAAAACACTCAACCGGATCTTTCGCATCTCTTCCTGCATGTTATTCCTGGCCGCCCCTTCATTTGCCCAGCAGCAACCTGATCTGCAGCAATTCGAAGGCGTGTTCCGTAAATCAGACAACAAGGAAGCACATCTTCACTTCACCGTCAAAAACGGGGTATTGACCGGCAAACAATTGTGGGACGGACGGGAATATGAACTGGTCAGGAAATCCGATACAGATTTCGTTTCCCGGGTTGAGGAATATCCCGTTTGTTTTATGAAAGAAGGAACAGGAAAAATTATAAAAGCAAGGATCATGAGCCGTTCGGAATGGGTGAAAATAGACGATTACCAACCCAGGCAGGCCGCAAGCCTGACCGCATCTCAGCTGAAACAGCTGGAAGGACGTTACAGGTTCCGGGATGATGCCCAGTTATACCTGACCATTACCGCTAAAAATAATTCAATTGCACTTACTCAATCCTGGGACGGCAAGGAAATTATTCTGACGCCGGAAAATGAGCTCAGCTTTTATGGCCAGGAACAATTGTTCCCGGCAAAGTTTACAAAAGATGCCGGCGGGAAAATCATTTCAGTGACCTGTTTTGAAAAGGACGTTTGGGAAAAGGTGGAATGATCCCCTGAGGGCGGCCTGTCCGCCCTCTTATTTTCCGCTCAGCCAGTGCATGATATTCAACAGCAACTGCATGTTCTGCCCGGCTTTGGAATTGTTCATTCCGCGTTTATGACTGTAAATGCCTTCCAGCTGCGCTGTAAAACAGGCGCCATCGCCGAACACCACCACTTTCCCTTTTCCATACCTGCGGTATGCAGCGTTCACAAATCCAAGCCCGGATATCCGGGGCGTTGTATCGCCGATCTCATCTGCTTTGGAAGGCAGCACGATATCGTACCCGCTGCCCAGTGAAGAAATTATTTCCGCTTCAGCGGGGGCCAGGAAACCGGCTCCGCCCCAGATCATAAAACTATCCACTCTTTCCCCCTTGTGCCTCCCATTCGTGATACTGTTGCTGTTGAGATTACCCCGGCTCCTTGAGAAAATTTCCTCTCCCCTCTCTTTTTTTTGTGCAAAACCGTTGACAAGATTAAAACCGAATGAACCGGCGATAGCATTCACCGAGGCGGCGCAGGGCATGTGGTCGGTGATAAGAAAGAGGCTGCCGCCCTGCTGCACCCATTCATGCAACGCTTTCACTTCTCCGGCAGTAAAGGCGGATCGGGCCGGCAGATCCCAGTTCACAGGATCGTACACGGCATTTGCAGACACAAAGATCTGTGCTTTTTGCAGGTAAGAAGCGCTGAGTTCCCCCGTGCCTTTTTCCAGGCGGTACCCGTCGTGCCGGAGCACTTTGCCAAACGCAGCATACCGGCCTTTTAAAGTATGGGGATTATTGTGGCCCTCATCGAACAATACGACCGGCCCTTCGCCTTGCGTGTACCGGGGAATGAAAGCTGGAACACGGAAGGCGGTATCGCTTACCTGCTGGGCTTTCAGGAGCACCGGGCAGCATAAGCCGAGGAACAGGATGAATTTCATGCATGAAAGATGCAACCGGCTTCATTTTCCATATGGCCATTGCACCATCGCCAGCGCCCGCTGAACGATCTCCAGGTCGCTGGCGCTCGTGAAACCACCGAAACCCGCCGCGATCATGGTGCCATCAGGCAGGTGCAGCGGCTGGCCGCCTTCCCAGCCTATCAGGTCCGGCCGGCGGATGCC
>CBFHAF010000005.1:0-22109 GCA_965653435.1 uncultured Chitinophaga sp. | reverse complement strand
TCGTAAGGTTCCAGTTCAATGGCATGAGAAAGGTCCTGTTCGGCCAGATCGTATTCTTCCTGCTGGAGGTAAATGCGGGCGCGCTGGTAAAACAGCCGGTCGTCTGCCGGGGCGATGCCGATAGCGTGGTTAACCAGCTCCATGGCCGACCGGAAATCGTCCAGCTGCAGCTTCACTTCGCAGAACATGCTCAGGATGTCCGGGTTCTGCGGGTCCTGCGCCAGCAGGCCGCTCAGTATGGCTTGCGCTTCCCTGTATTTCTTCTGCTGCATCAAATGGATCGCGCGTTGGAGCAACTGGTCGTGCATGCTATTTCTTGATTTTCAGGTAATGAAGGATGTCGTCGTACAGGCCCGCATCGTTGGCGTATAATGCGAAGTTCTTCGCAATGGAGAACCATTCGCGGGTGCTCGCTTTGTGTTTTTTCGCGGCGTTCTGCAGGTCTTTGGTCTTAAGCGGTAAAGGCATGCCTTCCAGGAACGACGCTTCAAGTTTTTCTTCAATTGCCATGTCTATCACGGCCGCAATATCGGCCCCGGAGAACTCGGGAATGGTTTTACTAATTCCTTCGTAATCAATATTTTCAACCGGCTTATCTTTTAATTTAATGCGGAGCATCGCGGCCCGTGCTTCCTGGTCCGGCGGCGGTACGAATATCATGCGGTCAAAGCGGCCGGGCCTCCTGAACGCAGGGTCCAGGTGCCAGGGGATATTGGTGGCGCCCAGTATCAGGATGCCGGTGTTGTCGTTCTCCACGCCGTCCAGCTCCTGGAGGAACTGGTTGATGAGGTTCCGGCCGGCGGACTGTTTCATATCGGCGCGGCTCGCCCCGAGGGCGTCTATTTCATCAAAGAAAAGCACGCAGGGCGTGTTCTTGCGCGCATATTCGAAAATGCGGTGCAGGTTCTTCTCGCTGTTGCCCAGCCACATATCCAGGATGTCGTTCAGCCCCACGTTGATGAATTTTGCGTTCACCTGCCCGGCGGTGGCCTTGGCGATCATGGTTTTGCCGCAGCCGGGAGGGCCATACAGCAATATGCTGCCGCCGATCTTTTTACCGTAAGCCTTGTACAGTTCCGGGTGCCGCAGCGGCTGGATGATCTTGATCTCGATCTCCTTTTTCACCTGCTCCATGCCGCTCACATCGGAAAAATTGATGTCGGGCTTTTGCATGAACAGGGAGATCTCCTCTTCTCCGGCATCCCCGGAATATTCGGAAGCCTGCCCGCGCACGCGCAGCTGGGCGTCCAGCTCTTCGTCGGTGAAATGCGGGTAATATTCCAGGATGCGCTGGTAGGTTTCACGCGCATTGTCCCAGGCGTTCTCTTTGAGGGAGGAGCGGGTATAGAGCACGAGCACGTCCAGGTTGTCCGGCTGCGATTTCAGCAGGTCTTCCAGGATCACATTGCAGGTGGCATATGCTTCTTTGCGGTAATAAACTTTGGCAAGGCCGATCAGCGCTTTGTCGTTCTGCTCGATACCCAGCGCTTCCAGGTATTCTTTTTCCGCTTCCTCCAACCGGTTCAGGTTAAACAGGGTTTCTGCCAGGTGCAGCCTCAACGGGATATTTTCGGGAGAGAACTTAAGGGCTTCTCTCAGGCTGTCTATAGTACTTTGTGTCATAGCAACTACTAAGATATCAAATTAATTATTGATTGAATGGGTTAGATCAGCAGCACGTCTATCCGGTGCGCCATCACGATCTGGGAGGGCTCAGACCAGGTAAATACCGTGAAATACCCGTCCTGCGAGGCTACCAGCGCCTGTGCATCGCGCTGGTCGTGCACGAACTGGGCCGCGGAAAGGTGCCGTGTGCCGCCGATGCGCGAGGGATGCATAAGCAGCGGCGTGCCGCCGACGATGGGCTCGGACATCAGCACTTCTTCGACGGAAGTGGAGCTGATGGCCCGGGTGATCTTCGCGCCGAAGGCCAGCAGTTCCTGCTGGTCGTTGATCACGGTGGCGCCGTCTACCGCTGTAAGCCCGGTGATGTTTTCCACTTCGCGGCGCAGGGCGTTCTGCCAGTAGATCTCGCTGGTCACGTTGCTGTCCAGCTTCAGCAGGTCCGCCACGCCTGAGAACGCGGGGTTCACCGGGTATTGCAGCGGGTGGATCACGGATTCCTTCCAGCGGCCGCTGCCCGCCGGCGTTACGAGCAGTATGCCGCCGCGTTTATGGGCGCGCATGCTCACAGCGATCTGTATGAGTACATTGGTAGGGTCGTTCCACAAAGGGGAGGAATTCAGGCCCAGCAGCGACAGCAGCATGGCGGGACAGTCCGCATTCACGCCGCAATCTTCGTCCACTACTTTTACATGATCGCCCTGCAGCACGGCCACGTTGATGAACTTGCCCAGCCCGGCCACGCGGCGGTGCTTCACCACCAGCAGGCCCGGCTCGCTTACGTCCAGCACAAAACAGTAGTTGGGCAGGTTGATGGTGGTGCCCCAGATATATAGTTCTTCCCCTTCCTGCCACACACCCACATGCACGCCCGCGCGTTCCACGCCGGGCGCCAGCTTGGCCAGCACTTTCGGCGTAACGGGGAGGCGCTGTTCGAACAGCAATGGTTTAATGGCCTGCGAAGGATGCAGGTAGGCGAGGGAAATTCGGGTGGAAATGCCTTCTTCGCGGCGCAGGCTGGCCCAGAATGCGACGTCTATCATTTTTTCTATCACCGCTTTGCAGGGCACGGTGGCCAGCTCGTCTTCACTGTTGGCTTTGGCGGCAATAAGATGTTTCCGGAAATGCGCTTCTATCGTTCCCGCCACGTTGTTGGCGGCATTGTATGTAGTGCCGTTCTTCAAGTCCATATACTTCTCATTTCGTTGCTAATTTAGACTTTTTCGAATGCAAGTACGGGGATTTGTTATATCTTGTTCCACAGCTGTGCCAGCTTTCATGACGAGATCACTTATCCTATATATAATCTTATTGCACGCGTTTACAGGGGCTTATGCTCAATCACAGCAGCCATATATCCTGAACGGCTCTGCTACCCAGCGGAATTGCAACTGTTATGTGCTCACGCCGGACCAGCAGAACCTGAGCGGCACCATCTGGAATAAGAACCTCATAGACCTTACGAAATCATTCAATTACGTATTCGAGATCAACCTCGGTTGCAAGGACGGGCCGGGCGCGGACGGCATCGGGTTTATCCTGCAGACCAAAGGCACTAACCTCGGCGCCACCGGCCAGGGGCTCGGTTTTAAAGGCATCAGCCCTTCGCTGGGGGTGCTGGTGGACACTTACCAGAACAACGAAGAAAATGATCCCCCATGGGATCATTTGTCCATACAGATGAACGGCGAAAGCAATCACCTGCAGCCCGGGGGAGATCTCGTGGCGCCGGTGATGCTGAGGGACGGGAATGAAAATATCGAAGACTGCGCCTGGCATCTTTTCCGCATCGAATGGAACGCCGTTACGCATACCATGAAAGTGAGCGTGGACAACCAGCTGAGGATCACCATGAACAAAGACCTGGTGGCGGACATCTTCGGCGGCAACCCGAAAGTTTACTGGGGATTTGCCGGTTCCACCGGCGGCTCTTCCAATGTACAGCAGTTCTGTGCGGCGCTGCATCCTTCTTTTGAATTCGACGGCGGGCAGATCTTCTGCGACGGCACGCCGGTTACCTTCAGGGACAATTCCAGCTCATTCGGCAACATCACCCGCTGGCGCTGGGACCTGGGGGACGGTACCATTCTCACCACCGCCACACCGCAACCGCACCTTTATGCGGAAGCCGGGAAATACGATGTAAAGCTGGTGATCGAGGACAACAGCGGCTGTATTTCAGACACCCTCAGGAATACCGTGACCATCGGCTCTTACCCCGAAGTAAAATTCGGGCCGCAGCCGCTCTGCCTTGGCGAACCGCTGCAGATGGCGGATTCCACCAAAGTGAAGGTGGGCACTGCCGCCAGGTGGACCTGGGATTTCGGCGGCGGCCGGCTGGCCCATACGCAAAACCCGGTAGCGCCATATACAGCTCCCGGCGACTACCCGGTGCATCTCGAGGTGGAAACCGCCGAAGGCTGCGCCAGCGCCGTCACTCAGGTGATGTCCGTTTATCCTTCGCCGGAAATAAGCGGTACGGGCAGGAATGCCTGCATCGGGGAAGACAACCTGTTTACCGGCGTGAACCTCACGCCTGCGATCGATATTGCAAAATGGTACTGGGTGATCGGGGGGCAGGATACCCTGTGGCAGAAAAATGCGGCTTACCGTTTTCCCGCCGGCGGAAGATATGCCGCAGAGGTGCATGCTGTTTCGAAAGACGGATGCGCGGCTAAACCAGTCGGCCTGCAGGTAGGCGTTACAGACATCAATCTGCGCGCCGGCCGCGACACGCTCATTGCCCGCGGGCAGCCGCTGCAGCTTAATGCCCTGGCGGACGGGGAGGGGCTTCATTACCAATGGACGCCATCCACCGGCCTCAACGATCCCTACACCCATGATCCCGTGGCGGTTTTGCAGAAAGACCAGCTGTATAATCTCATCGTCACCTCCCCCGACGGCTGCCGTGAAGAAGACCAGCTGTTCGTGAAAGTATATGCCGGGCCTGAGTTCTACGTTCCTACAGGCTTTACGCCCAATCACGACGGAGTGAACGATTATTTTAAAGTGATAGCACCGGGTGTGCCGAGGCTGGACTTTCTCAGGGTCTGGGACCGCTGGGGCCGCCTCGTGTTCGAAACCTCCGCTCTCTCCGCCACCTGGGACGGTACGCTCAAAGGCGATCCAGCGCCGGCCGGCACTTACGTGTGGATGGTGCAGGGAATGGATTACAGCGGCCGCCTCTTCAACCGCAAGGGAACCGTAACGCTTATCCGCTGAGCCGGTTGTTGCAACGGACAGATTATTTTATTAACCCGCTTTATTTTTGCCTCATGCTGCAACTCAATAAAATACACCATATCGCCATTATCTGTTCGGATTACGAACGTTCCAAAACATTCTACACTGACGTGCTGGGCTTTACCATACAGGCGGAAACCTACCGCGCCGCCCGCGGTTCCTGGAAGCTGGACCTGGCATTGAACGGGCAATATATCATCGAGTTATTTTCCTTTCCCGACCCGCCGCTGCGCGTTTCTTCGCCGGAGGCCCGCGGATTGCGGCACCTGGCCTTTGAGGTGGACGATGTGGAAAAGGCCGTGGCGGCTTTGCTGGAGAAAGGAGTGGTGCCCGAGCCCGTGCGCGTGGATGAATTCACAGGGAAAAAATTCACCTTCTTCGCCGATCCCGACGGTTTGCCGCTGGAGCTGTATGAAAGCTGAGCCGGTACCGCCGGCTGCGCGGAACTCAAAATTCTCCTGAGTTAAGCCGGACAATACTGTAAAAAGATAATAAAAAAAATAGTGGAGGGCAGCAGCAGCGATTCTGGCAGGAAGCCGCGGATCGTTTGCAGCGCGGCGCTCAGGACGTTGCGCACATATCCGTCCGAAAGGCCAAGCTCGGCGGCTATTTCTTTCGTGCTCATGCCTTTTTCCCTGCTCATTTCATAAATGGTTCTGCGCTGGGGCGACATTGCCTGCAGCGCCCGCTTCACCGCGCCCTGTATTTCCCTGACGGAAATGGAATGAAGGGCATGGTTGAAGCTGGCGCCATCCTGTTCGATGTTTTCCAGTTTGCTGTTGTACAGGAGGGTTTTGCGCAGATATTGCAGGCATTCGTGAATGGTGATCTTCCGGAGCCAGGCGCCGGGTTGCTGCACGTCTTTCAGCCGGTCCCTGTTCAGCCACAGCTTGATGAAGACCTCCTGCATGGCCTCCTGCTTGGCCGCTTCGTCGTGCAGCATACGCAGCGCGATCAGGGACAACGGGGTGGAATAGATGTTGAACAAGGTTGCAAAGGCGCCCTCGTCACCTTCCGCAATGCGCGAAAACAGCTCCTTTTCGTTATATGTTTGGTTGGATGACAATGATCGTTTATTCCCCGGCAGTTCTCCCGCAAAGTATGCTATTTTGCCGCAACTTTATAACGCTTAACCCAAAGCTGCCGGGTAAAAAATGGATTATTCCGGCCGCACGCCCTGCCCGCGGTGCAAAGCGGGTGCACACATTACTTCAGCAGCGCCTTCAGCTTCTCCTGCAACGCCTCTCCGCGAAGGTTCTTCCCGATGATCTTTCCCTCCGGGCTGATCAGGAAATTCTGCGGAATGGCGCGCACCATGTAAAGCTTTGCGGCCGCATTGTTCCAGAATTGCAGGTCGGACACCTGGGTCCACGGCAGGCCGTCCTTTTCGATAGCTTCCAGCCATGCCGCTTTTTTACCCGGCTGGTCCAGCGAAACGCCCAGGATCGTAAAGTTCTTGTCCGCAAATGCATGATAGGCTTCGCGCAGGTTAGGATTTTCCGCCCTGCAGGGGCCGCACCACGAAGCCCAGAAATCCAGCAGCACGTATTTGCCCCTGAAGTCCGACAGCTTCACCGGCTTGCCGTTCACGTCGTTCTGGGTAAAATCGGGCGCCGGTGCTCCGTAAGACAGCAGGCCCTGCCCATACAGTTCTTTTGCAAATTTTTTCGCGGCCGGCGTACTGCGAATGGAAGGGGAAAGCGTTTTGAAAACAGGCTCGATAACGGGTACGTCCACATCTTTACCTGCTACTTCCACCAGGGTTGCCAGGCTGATGTATGAAGCGGGGTTTTGCCGGATGAAAACATACTTCAGGGAATCGGTCACTTTGGATGCCATTTGGAATTGTTTAATCAACGAGTCCATGCGCTTTGGATCCGGCGCGGCGCGGTATGCGGAATCGATCGTTTTGACCACCCGCTCCATATGGCCCAGTACAGTCTGTTTATACCGCTTGTAGTCGCTGTTCACAGGGCCTCCCTTAATCGTTGCATTTTTTACGGTACTGGCGCCGGTGATGGTAATATTACCTTTCTCCAGGTAGAGATCAATAGCGTCAGCCGTCTTTTCCCAGGTTGCAGAACCTTGATTGCCGTGATCGATGAGCACATGCACCAGGGAAGGTTCATCCAGCTGCCCGCTGAACCTGAAGCCGCCTTTGTTGAAGGCGGCAGAGTCGAGCACACGCTGGTTGGTCCAGCCGTATGATTTGATGAGATATGCTTTGGCAGGTGTTTTTGTTTTGTTGAGCCTGACCGTCAATGAATAATCGCCGGATTGGGAAAATGCCAGCACTGGCGCGAACATGGCCGCTATCAAAAAAAATCTTTTCATAAAAAGGTTTGGTAACAGGATGGCGATTTACACCATCCTGTTGGGTGTATCGGTTATTGCAGGTATCCCGGATTGGGTGTCAGGTTTGGATTTTGCAGGAGGTCGCCGGGCGGGATCGGCCAGTAAGCCATGTAGCTCTTCCAGGTGGTTGGTTTGGTGGGCGCTACTGCAGCCATCACCGCATCGATGGCGCCGGTGCGCTTCAGGTCAAAAAAACGGTGGCCGCCTTCTGTGAACAGTTCCGTTTGCCTTTCTTTCATGATGGCGGAGAGCAAACCGGCCTGGCTGCCTGGCGTCAATTCGTCCAGGCCTGCGCGCCGCCGCACGGTGTTCAGATCGTCTGCCGCATTGCTTTTATTTTGCATGGCCCTGGCTTCCGCGCGTATCAGGTATTGCTCCGCAAGCCGCAGCATGATCTGGTATTCCGCGTTGTTGGCCGGTGATTTGAATTTACCGGGGAAACGGTAGGCCGTTTCCGGGCTATTGGCAGAAGCCGCCACGGTGGATGTGCGTATCCATTCGCTGAAACGCGCGTCCCCGGGCTCAAAGGCGTTGATGAGATGGTTGCTCAGGGCGGCGTATACAAAGAATGAATTGGGCCCCTGCGGCGGCGTGATCGTGGCCGGCATGCCGTTATTGTAAAACGCATATTCATATGCAGGCTTCGGGCTGTTGGGTGCCAGCGCCCAGATGGTTTCCCTGCTGTTGGCTGAGAACGCCTCTCCGGGCGGTATCATGCTGTAATTCGTGTTGTTGATCAGCCCGGTAGCCTGCGCTTCCGCGTTAGCCCATTCCTTTGCATACAGGTAAGCTCTTGCCAGCAGGGCGGTTGCCGCTGCCTTGTTCGGGCGAAGCCGGTTGTTGGTGCCGGCGCCGTAGCCATTCCTGTATTCATTGCTTAAAAGGGACTGCGCTGTTTTAAGATCGGCGATGATCTGTTTGTACACGTCCGCTTCCGGAGCGCGGGGCAGGCGGTTGTTCACCGCATAATCGTTGGTCAGCGCCAGGGGCACGGGGCCGTAAACATTCACGAGGTAGAAGTAGAAATAGGCCCGCAGGAAATAACATTCGCCCAGCCATTGGTCCTTGTAAACAAGCTTGCCTTTGCTGGTGCTGATGCCCTCAATGGCCGTATTGATGGTGAAAAGCTTTTTGTACATATCCGACCAGTGGCCGCTTTGCCCGCTCTGGATGGCATTTTTATAGAACACGTCTGCAAAGTTTCCGCTGACCAGGGCTTTCAGCTCGTCTGCATACAGGCCCATCGTATAGCCGATGTTGGCGTTGGCTGATCCTGCAAAGGCCCCGTTGTTGTTCATGGTCAGGTACACGCCCGTTACCACGGTGGATACCATGTTGTCGCTGGCATAAACGTCCGCCGCCGCAATGGTATTGGCCGGCAGCTGCGTGCCCTCAAGGTATTTTTCGCAGCTGCTCAGTAAAGCCGCAGCGAGAAGCAGGTATGTTGAAGAAAATCTCATTTTCATTTTGATACATTAAAGTGTAACATTAATTCCCGCGGTAAATACGCGCAATGGCGGGATCACAGCAGCATTCATGTTTTCCGGGTCAAGACCGTCGAACCCTGAAATAGTCAGCAGGTTCTGTCCCTGCAGGTAAACCGACAGGTTTCTGAGATGCAGCATTTTGTTGATCTCCGGGCTGAAAGCATAACGGAGGCTCACATTCTGCAGGCGTGCGTAGGTGGCGTTGCTGTAGGCTCCTGTGCTGGTCTGGAACAGCCAGTGCCGGAATACATTGGTCAGATCGGTGCTTACCCTGGGAATGTCGGTTACGTCGCCCGGTTTTTGCCAGCGGTCCAGCCACATGGTAGAACCGTTCAGGCCGTACATCCCGAAGGGGAATCCCACCTGGCCCAGCAGATTTTTACCGGTACGGTTGGTGAAATTGAAGGTGAAGTCCAGCGTCAGCTGTTTGTAGGTAAAGGAATTTTGCAGCCCCCCAAAGTACTTCGGCGCCAGATCGATGAATTCCGTCTTATCTGCCTGCTCCAGCCCTGACATGAAATCGTCCGTATTGCCTTTCGCATCGGTGAAGTTGTAGTACCCTGTCTCAGGATTGATGCCGTTATATTTGTAAAGCAATACACCGGTAACGGGTTTATGCAGTACCAGGTTCGGGTTCTGGTTGGTATGCGACGGCAATCTCAGCAGCTTGCTTTTGGGCAGTGAGATGTTGAAGCTGCTTGACCATGTGAAATTTTTGCTTTTGATATTGACCGATCTCAGGCTGATCTCCATGCCGCTGGTCTGGATCAGCGCATCCGAATTGAGCGTATAGCTGCCATAACCGGTAACGCTGGATAGCGGTTGTTCCAGCAGCTGGTTGCCCGCGCGGTTGTAGTAATAACTGAAATCGGCCGTGAGCCTGTCGTTGAAGAACCCTAATTCCAGGCCGGCCTCCGAGTTGAAGTTTCGTTCCCAGTTCAGCAAGGGATTGGGGAGCGAGTTGGGCGTTAACCCCACGCTGCCGTCGTAAGTGCCGCCGATCACGCCATAGGTGCCGAGATACCGGAAATTGCCGATGGCGTCGCCGCCAACCACGCCGCTGCTGACCCTCAGCTTGCCGAAGCTGAGCCAGGACAGGTTGTCTTTCACCAGTTTTTCTTCGCTGAAGATCCAGGCCAGCGCGGCGGAGCCAAAGTTCCCGATACGGCGGCCCGGCCCGAATTTGGTAGAGCCATCGCGGCGCGTATTGATATCGAGGATATATTTTTCGTCCCACACGAATTTCAGGATGCCATACAAGCCGATCGAACGGTATTCGGTGAGATTGTAAGCCGCCGTCACCGATGATCCGGCGGCCGGGTTGTTCAGCAAGGCATCTGAAGGAAAGCCTTTGCCGGTGATCTCATTGAAATAGGAAACCTGGTTGTTGAGCTCGCCGCCCAGTTTGATGCTGAGATCGCCTTTTTTGCCGATCAGCGTATTGAATTCTCCATAGGGAGAAATGGTGTAGGAGCGGTTGGTGTACTGATTAAGGATGCCGATTGTTTGCGTGGCGGCCTGTGTGTTCGAGGGATTGAATACGGAAGTCGGATAGCCGATCAGTTCTTTCCCGGTGATGGTATTATACCCGAAAATGGTGCGCAGCGTTACTTTTTTAATGGGCCGGTACACCAGGGTGGCATTGGCCAGGAGATTGTTCGTTGCATTTTCGTACAGCCTGTTGGAGTTGCTTGCCGCGCCGCTGCTGTTGGGGTCGTTGCCGATAGCTGCCCAGTTGATGCTGCCGTCTTCGTTATAGGGTTTCGGCGCATTGGGCGGCGTAAGCGCGCTGATGGAGAAATCATAAGGCACCATATCGTTTTTAGAGGAGAGATAGGTGCTGGTGACGGAGATGTTGAACTTGCCGTCATTCGTGCCCGTGTTTAATGCGAACCGGAGCGAGCCGTCCCTGTTGTTGCCCCTGTGCCGCTGTATGTTGCCCATATCGCGGAGGCTTCCGCTGATGAGGTAAGTGGTGTTCTGCGCTCCCCCGCTGTAAGAGAGGTTGAGATTGGTGGTGGCGGCGGCCTTCCCCATGTATTCCTTGCGCCAGTCGGTGTGCCGGTCTGCCGGCCAGGTGCCGTTCAGGTCATTATCGCCGGCCGGTATGCCGAGGTTGTCGTTCTTCAGCGCTTCGCGGCGCAGCATCAGGTATTCTCCGGTATTAAGCAGGGGAGGTGTGCGGCCGTTGACGGATACACCGGTGTAGATATTCGCGTTGAAAGATTGCTGGGCGGACCGGGATTTTTTGGTGGTGATCAATATTACCCCATAAGCGCCGGAGGAGCCGTAGATGGCCGTGGCGTCCACATCTTTGAGCACATCGATGCTTTCAATATCGTTTGGGTTGAGGTAGTTCAGGCCGCTGCCGCCCTGCAGGAAATCCTTCGTGCCGTAGGATGAATTGCTGGAAAGCGGCAGGGTGCTGCCGGGGTAACGTACGCCATCCACGATGATCAGCGGTTGCGTGGCGCCGGTGATAAGATTGGCGGAGCCGCGCATTCTTACCTCGAAAGCGCCGCCGGGCTGGCCGGTGACCTGCTGGATGAACAATCCGGGCACCTTGCCCTGCAATGCTTCCAGCACGTTGTTTACCGGATTTTTGGCGATCTCCTTTGATGTAATGGTGGTGATGTTCCCGGCATTGAATCTTTTGGTAGTGGTGCCGTAGGCTGTTATCTGCACTTCGTCCAGCGGCGAAGTGCTGGGGGCCAGCATCATAACGAGCGCGGACGGGCTTGCGGAGATCAGTTTAGAAAGGCCGTCTCCGGGTTTGCCGGAAGGCAGCACCTGGAAATTACCGTTTGTGAACCGCAGGGAGAGCGGCGCAAAGCCGACGGCGGAAACTTTCAGCACATCGCCTTCGCTGGCATCGATGGAAAAAGTTCCGTTGGCGGCTGAAATGGCGCCTTTATTCGTTCCCGTGATCATCACGTTCACACCCGCCAGGGGCTTGCCGTCAGCGGAGCGGATAAGGCCCGTGACAGGAATAAATGCTTCAGTAGAATGGGCGGAAGGAGAAGCTGGTTGCCTGGCGGGTACGGCTGGGTGTTTCCGTGAAACAAGAATGGTTTTACCCTGGATGACATATTCTACCGGCTGATCTTTAAAAGCAGCATCCAGCAGGTCCCGCAGGGGCATGTTATCGGCAGAGAGGCTTACCGGCTTTGTGCCGTCGAGCGCTCCTTTCTGGTTGAACAGCACATAGCCGGTCTGCTTTTTAATAGCGGTGAACACCTGCTTTAAGGTCAGGTCTTTACCCGAAATAGTGACGGTTTGCGCCCGGCCGCTGGCATGGGCATGAATAAGCACGGTGGTCAATAAAATGGCGGTTAGTCGCATAACCCTGATGATTTTAGCCCGGCATCCCCGAATGGAGCGCCCGCATTCACCCGGGCGCACAGGTGGCCAATAGCAGTTTTTTTGCATAAATTGCAGCAGATTTGGTTGTTAATAAAATTGGTTGACAGACCGTTTTGGACCAGCTGAATCTCTCCACCGTCACAGGCCTAAACTGTGGCGGTTTTTTTTAAAGCCGGTCCGTTATATTAATTCATGACAATAAGTTTCCTGCCTTCGATGCGGAAATGTATATCGGTTCTCTTCAGCATGACCAGCAGGCCGTTCAGGGGCACATCCCTGGTCATTTCCCCTTCAAATGCAATGTCGGGAACACCGTTTTCATACACCACTTCAATATCGTACCAGCGTTCCAGCTGGCGCATGATCTCCGCGAGCGGAACGCCTTCGAAATGGAACACGCCGTTCTTCCAGGCAATAGCCCGGTCGGTGTCCGCATTTTTAACGACTTCCATCCCGGATGTTGACCGGGCTATCTGTGCCTGCTGGCCGGGTTGGAGGATCACATTCCGGAAAGCCGCTCCTGCAGCGGAAACGCGCACTGATCCTTCCAGCAGCGTGGTGGCAATGGCCTGTTCGTTTTCGTAGGCATTCAGGTTGAAATGGGTGCCCAGCACTTCTATTTCCGCCTTGTTGGCAACGCTTACCCTGAAGGGCATTTTCGCGTTCTTTGCCACTTCGAAATAAGCCTCTCCGGCAACTTCCACTTTTCTTTCGCTTCCGGAAAAATAGGTAGGATACCGGATGGAACTGGCGGCATTCAGCCATACCTGTGTGCCATCCGGCAAGCGCACATGGAATTGCCTGCCTTTGGGAGTGGATATGGTATTGAAGGCCGCCGCATCGCCCGGGGTTTCAGCGGGATCATAAGCCAGTTGCCCGTTCGTCAATACTACCCGGGCGCCGTTCTGCCGGGCCACGAGGCCATTGCCCAGGCTGTCCAGCACCACTTCGGAGCCATCGGCCAGGGTAAGGATCGCGCCCTGGCTGCCGGGTTTTATCTCCACGGGCTTCACGGCCACCGCATCCCGGTTATCTTGTTTATGGGCCGCCAGGAAGTAAATGCCTGCGGCAAGCAGCAGGATAACGGAAGCCGCGGCCCAGCTCCAGCGGCGCAGGTAACGGACGCGGGGAGCCGGCTTGTCGCTTTCCAGGGCCAGCTGCAGCAGGGGCAGCAGGTTTTTATCCTGCGTGGCGTTTATGTCCAGCTCGCCTGCCAGCGCTTCAAACGCCGCCAGCAGGTCTTCCTGGTGCAGAGGGTCCTGCAGCAGGCGCTGGAACTCAGCCTGTTCTGTTTCAGTCAGGCTTTTTCCCAGGTATTGCCTCACCAGGTAATATGTACGTGTTTGGTCCATGGTCTATATAATAAGATGCGGGTGCAAATGACTTGTCACTATCGGGTTTAAAAAAAATAATAGCCGCCCCGTGAAGCAAATGATCTGAGATAAAAACTGCTGCAGGGTTTTGCAGGATGAGGAGATGGAATGGCATATGTGAATCCCCGGAAGAGATCAAAAATGACGTCAAAAAAAGCTGCATATGGATTTTGGGGTGTCAATTCAGACCAGGGCACAGGTCCGCGACATTAAGAAATAATGCTCCTTGTTTGGCTGATTACAGAAAACGATGATTTTTTAGGAAGCGATACTGCTTATTTCAGATAGGTCACACCAGCCCCACACCGGGGTGCTCCCAGGGCTGGCGGTATTGCCGCCGCAACAATCCCGTCGCTTCCCGGTCATTCAGAACGATCCGCTGCTTCGGGTCATAGATAACAGGCCGGCCAGTCTGCATGGAAATATTCGCCAGTATGCAGCTCGCCGTTGAAATATGGCCTTCTTCAATATCCGCTACCGGCCTTCCTTTGCTGGCAATGGCCTCCAGGAAGTTGATCATATGCAGGCGTGTGGCCGGCGCCGCGTTCAGCTCAATGCCTTTCTCCGTCACATCTTCAGGGTATTTTTCTTTTTCGTACACTACATCTTTATGGATAGGGTCGCCCTTGCCCTGCGGGATGAAGTCGTAGCTCATGGTGCTGGCTTTCAGCGTGCCTTTTTCGCCATACAGGGTGAATGCCCAGGGATACTTGGGATCGGCGGGCGTGCCCCAGGTGCGGTGCTGCCATACGCAGTTGAGGCCGTCGTATTCGAATATGGCGGTTTGTGTATCGGAGATGTTGGACTTGCCTTCTTTCTGCACGTAAATGCCGCCGGTGGAGCTGATGCGTTTGGGCCAGCCCAGCTGCAGCATCCAGCGCACGGTATCCAGCATATGGATGCACATATCGCCGATGATGCCGTTGCCGTATTCGGAGAAAGTGCGCCACCAGCGGGTATGCGGCATGCCGTCGAAGGGGCGGAGGGGAGCGGGGCCCGTCCACATTTCATAATCGAAGTAATCGGGAACGGCTTGCAGCGGCGGGTTGCCGTTGGCGCGCATGTGATAATAACAGCACATTTCAACGTGGGAGACCTTGCCTAACAGGCCCGCATCTACGATGTTCTTTTTTGCTTCTATCAGGTGGGGTGTGCTTTTGCGCTGGGTGCCTACCTGCACCACTTTGCCGTACTTCCTGGCGGCGGCCACCATAGCTTCGCCTTCCAGCACGTCCACGCTGATGGGCTTCTGCACATATACGTTCGCGCCGGCTTTCAGCGCGTCTATGCATTGAAGGGCATGCCAGTGGTCAGGCGTGCCGATCAGCACGATGTCCAGCTCGTTCTCGGCCAGCAGCTTGCGGTAATCCCGGTAAAGCTTCGGCACCGCGCCGCTCTTCTGCCTTTGCGCCACCATGGCGCCCGCTTCGTTGAGCAGCTGGTTGTCCGCATCGCAAAGGGCCACCACGTTCACCGGGGCTACCTGTATGAGGCGGAAAAGGTCGCTCTTGCCATACCACCCGGTGCCGATAAGGCCCACGCGAAAAGGTTTCGGAGGATGCAGCACATCCAGCGCACTGGCGCCGAAAGCGGATAATACGAGCGATGCGGTTGCGCCTTTCAGAAAATGGCGGCGGTTGATGGAGAACTGTGTCATGACCGTGGAATGTTCTAGGTTTTCAGATCAGCTAAAAATACAAAAAAAAGGCCGTCCCACAAGAGACAGCCTGCTTTTCAGTGCTAACGTGTATGCTAATCAACAATCTCGTCTGATGCCGGAACATTCTTCTCAAACCCGACGTAACCCTTGTTCTGGTTGATCACGCCGTTAGGGTTGGCCTGCAGCGACCGTGAGGGCACGGGCCAGAACACGTGGTACGGGCTGATCGTGTACTTGTCGCCGTGATTGGTCACAACGCCGTCGCGGTAGAATGTATTTTTTTCGATGATCCTGTCGTAGAAAAAGTTGTTATCGGAGAAGTTATCCATCTGGTAGGTCTTGCCGTTATAGGCCGCTTTGCCGGTCCTGGCAAAGATCAGCGCAATACGGGTAAGCTCTGTTTTGCGCGGCTCTTCGTAGAACAGCTCGCGGGCCCTTTCGTCGAGGATGGTGCCGATGTTCACTTCCGCGGCGGTAATGGGCGCGGCCTGCGCGCGGGTCCTCACTTCGTTGATGTCGCTGGCGGCAGGGCCCGGCTGGTCTTTCCAGTAATAAGCTTCCGCGCGCAGCAGGTAGGTTTCCGCGAGGCGGTACACGTACCAGTCGCTGTGGCCGCCCTGCATGGGAGAGTTCTCCGTGTCAGGGATAAAGACCTTGTAATGCGGCCACCCGAACCAGCTGCGGATGGTGTCTGTGCATAACAGGCCGCCGGTGCTGTTGCGCAGCTGGAGGTTCTTCAGGTACCAGGGGTCGCTGGTGTTCTTAAGGCCCATATCGTTGTACACAAGGTCTTCCATGTTCATCCAGTTGCCTTTTTTATGGCGCAGGTCGTTCGTGTCTGACCAGATGTCGTACAGGCTGTAAGGCGTGGGCCGGCAACGGCCGATGCCCCTGCCGTAAAAATTGCTCTGCACGTATTCCGGGTTGGTGTTGTCGTTGGTGCCTTTTTTCCCGGAAGGGGTGCTCACGTTCGTGCCCCAGAAAGGCACGGCCTGCCGCATGATGCGCATGCCGCCGTCGAAACCGCCGTCGCCGAAGCGGTCGATGATCATGAACAATCCTTCCCTGTTCTCACCGAGCGATTTGTTTTCCGGGCGGTGAAGGTCCCAGATCACGTTCTTTTTGGTGGCGCCGAATGGCTGGCGCATGAGGTTGTACTGCCCGCCGCTGATCACCGCGGTAGCGGATGCGATGGCGTCGTCGAACCTGCCCAGCGCCAGGTTCACCTTGGTGAGCAGGTGGAGGATGGCGCCCTTGGTCACTTCCCCGCGGTTCACGTTGTCGCCCACCCAGTCTTTGGCGGAGTCCAGGTCTTTTTTGATGTATTCGAGTATCACGTCGCGTTTGGTAGAGAAGAAATCCGTTTTAGGCGTGTTGTGCTCTTTCATGACAGCCGGCACATCGCCAAACTGCATGCAGAGGCGGTAATAACGCATGGCGCGGTGGAAATAGGCGGAGCCGAGGATGGCGTTCCTTTCCGCGTCGCTGGCGTATTTGGCGTTGTCTATCCTGGAGATCACGGTGTTGGCGTATTTGATGCCTTTATACCCTTCGCTCCAGTAGTGGAAGATCCGCGCACGGTCGGCATTGTTCTCGTTCGCGAGGTCGGGCGTGATGAGCAGGTTGAGGTCCTGGGCGGGGCCCGATTTGTCTGTGGTGCCTTCTACCGTTACTTCGGAGAAGACCATCTCCGTGAGGATGGGCGGATTGTCCCCGTAATATTCTATCCTGGCATTGCGTGCGCAGGCCACCAGCGCGGCGCGCATGGAGGCGGCGTCCACATAGGTGAGGTCGGGCTCGTAAAAAGATAACGGTTCGGGCTTCAGCCAGTCCTTGCCGCAGCCGGTGGCGGCAAATACGCTGGCAGCCAGTATTGCAAAGAAGGTGATATGTTTTGATCGGAAAAGCATAACTCGGTTTTTTGTGGAATCAATTAAAGCGTTACGTTCAGGCCGAAGGACCAGTTGCGGGCCGGCGGGTTGTTGTTGCCGTACACGTATTCGGCGTCCCAGAAGTTCCAGTCAGGCTGATAGATGCCTGCATTGCTCACGTTGGCGAACAGCTTGAAGCTTTCGATGCCGTACCTGTTGATCAGTTTCGCGGGAATGGTATATGCCAGCGCCACGGTGCTCAGGCGGATGAACGATGCTTTGCGGTACACGTTGAAGCTCAGGCTGCCATTGTTGGAGAAGAGCCGCGCGTGGTCGTTGATCGGGTTCTCGGGCGTCCAGTAAGGAAGGATGTAGGAGTTCTGGCGGTCGATAAAGCCGGAGTTGTTCTTCGCCATATTGTAGGTGTCCATCTGCCCCCAGTTGGAATAGAACATGAAGGAGAAATCAAAGTTCTTGTAAGAGAACTCATTCCTTAATGTCCACTGGAAACGGGGAGCGCGGTATCCGAGGAACTCGCGGTCGTCGTCCGTGAATTTGCCGTCGCCATTGGTGTCCTGCAGTTTGAAATCTCCGGGTTTTACGCCGAACTTAGCGGCTTCGGCGGCTTCGTTCACCTGCCATACGCCGAGCACGCGCATGTCCCATATCTCGTCCAGCGCATGGCCGATGAACCAGCGGTTGGCGCGGTCGTCCAGCTCGCGGCGGTCTATCACTTTGCCGCTGGCGTCTTTGATGTCCACGGGGCCGTAAAGGCTGATGATCTTGTTGCGGTTCAGCGCGAAGTTCAGGTTGGTCTTCCACTGGAAGCCGTTCTGATGGATGTTCACGCTGTTCAGGCTCAGCTCAAAGCCCTTGTTCTGTACTTCACCGAGATTGTCCATAACGTTGAAGTAGCCGGTAACGTCGGAGATGGTCTTCAATACAAGCAGGTCGGTGGTGCGTTTGTCGTACACGTCCAGCGAGCCGGTGAGCCTGTTCTTCAGCAGCCCGAAATCGAGGCCGATGTTATAGGAAGTGCTTTTTTCCCATTTGAGGCCGGGGTTGGCCATGCGGTTGCCATAGAGCTGCGAAACGAGCACCACCGTGCCGTTGGGCATCACATACTGGTACTTCCCGGTGGAAAGGTCTCCCAGCGCCTGGTAACGCCCGATGTCCCTGTTGCCGTTCACGCCCCAGGAAAGGCGCAGCTTGCCGAAATCCATCCAGGGAACGTGCACGAAGTTTTCTTTTGAAAATACCCAGCCCAGGCCGACAGCGGGGAAGCTGGCGCGGGGATTGGAAGTACCGAAGGCGGAATATCCGTCTCTCCTGAACGAAGCGGTGAGCAGGTATTTTTGTTTGTAGCCGTAGTTGACCCTGGCCATCATCGCATCGCCGGTCGCCACGGAATCGAAGCTGGAGATCACCGGTTTAATGCCGGACCCGATGTTGTGCCAGGAAAGGTTGTCGTTCGGGTCAAATCCTTCGTTCTCCATCTGGTTGCGCCAGGACTGGTATTTCTCGGCATTGAACAGGAAAGTGGCCTCAATGTCGTGGTCGCCGAAGGATTTGTTCCAGTTCAGGATATTGTCCAGCTGCCAGTTGTAAAAGGTCTGCTCCCTTCTTACCGCGTACCCTTTACGGGCGGCATAACGGAAGTCTTTCGCGGAGTTGGCATTGAAGTAACGGTTAAACTCGAAGTTGGGCGTGAAGTTCACCTGGTAGGAAAACCCATAGCCCAGGTTGCCTTTCAGGTAAAGGGAACCGAAAAGGGTATTGAACTTCTGCAGGCGGTCCGTGTATACATTGTTCAGGAAAGGATTGGTGTTGTTGCCTACGTCGTCGTTCGGGCTGTCGCGCAGCGTCACGCCGTCGTCCTTATATTTTTCGCCCCAGGGGGAAGCGTTCACCATCTGCCCCCAGTCTACCGGTACCTGGCTTTCATCCCTGTCCGCAAACTGCATGTTAACGCCTACAACGGCCCAATCGGCGGCCCTTGCTTCGAGGTTGATGCGGGTGCGGAAGGTGGAGAACTTATCGCCTACGATAAAACCTTCGTTGTTCGTATAGCCGGCGGAGATATAGTAGTTCATCCGCTGGCCCTTGCCGCCTACGCTGATGGTATGGTCGTTGCGGAGGCCGCTCTGGAACATCTGGTTGTACCAGTTGGTCTGTTTGCCGGCTTTATAGTTGCGCACTTCCACGGGTAGTATTTTAAGGCGGTTCAGCCAGATGTCCAGCGGGTCGCCCTGCGAGTTGTCGTAGGCTTTCCACTGCTCGATGGTGATGTCTGCCGGCAGGGTGCGCGGATCGTCGAAGCGGTAGGGCTGGGCGTTGGCGTTCACGCTTTTCAGCACATCCGTTCTCCATTTCACGAAGCCGGGCCCGTCGTACAGGGGCTGGTCCATGGCGAGGGTAGAGAGGCCGATGTTCGAGTTCAGCGTAACGGTGGGTTTCTCTTTTGTGCCTCTTTTGGTGGTGATCAGCACTACGCCGGTGGCCGATTTGGCGCCGTAAACGGCGGCGGCGCTGGCGTCTTTCAGCACATCTATCGTTTGTATGTCGTTCGGGTTAATGTCGCTGAGCGCGCCGGGATAGATCACACCATCCAGCACGATCAATGGAGAAAAGCCGGCATTGATGGACGCGCGGCCGCGCACTACCAGGTCGCCGCCGCCTTTGGCGGAGTTGGAGGAAGTAACGGTAAGGCCGGGAATATTGCCGCGGAGGGCATCCTGCACGCTGGCGGGATTCTCATTTTCCAGCTGCGTTACTTTCACCTGGGCCACGGCGCCGGTTACATCCGCTTTTTTGCGGGTGCCGTAACCTACTACCACCAGCTGGTCCAGCTCGGTGGCATTGTCTTTCAAAATGATGTTCCATGAAGCTGTAGTCGCTACGGGTATTTTGAGGGTCTGGTAACCGATGAAGGAAAATACCAGCACGCCGTTGTCCGGCACGTCTTTCACCTCAAAATTCCCGTTCTCGTCCGAGGAAGTTCCTTTGGTGGTGCCTTCTACAACAACTGTCACGCCCGGTAAAGCGCGGCCCGTCTGGTCTTTGATGGTCCCTTTTACGGTTTTGACGAACCTGGTGTGAAGAAGGCGGCTGGCATCGTTATACCTGGCAAAGGCGGGATTACCGGCCAGAAACAGCATAAAGGTAAGCGCACAACAGCCCGAGGATAGCAATACAAGCTTGCTCCTGATACTAATTGTCATTTTGGATCAGTTTGTGGATTTAGAAAATGGAAACGATATGTGAGTGTGTGGAATCTGGAATAATTGATAGAACGCGGATCGGATGCGAGTTTTAACGTGAAATAATTGTGTTAGCTGTTACGGGTATGTCGATTAGATTTCGTCTCAAAGTGGAATGGTCACTGTTCACTTGTTTATCCTGCAACCAATTTAGTAATTGCAATCGATTTAATCCGGGCGATCATGGAAAAAATAGAGTTACAACGTTTGAAATAGATTTCGTATCATGCCGGGCATAATTCAGGCTGCATGAAAAGAGGGGTCACTATAAAAGACATTGCCAAAAAACTGAATATGTCGGTTTCGACCGTTTCGAAGGCGTTGAATAATGATCCATCCATCAGTATTTACACCAGCGAACGGGTAAAGGCGCTGGCCAAACAGCTGAACTATATACCCAACGAGGCCGCCCGGCATTTTAAGCTCGCTAAATCGTTCACCCTCGGGCTGATCATTCCCGATATCCTGGACCAATACTATGCGGTGGCCGCAAACGGCGTGGAGGAAACCGCGGAGAAGCACGGCTACAACGTGATCCTCACGCAATCGCATGAAGATGAGCAGAAGGAGGAAAAGATCGTGGATGTGATGATCCGCAACCGGGTAGACGGGGTGATCGTTTCCATCACGAAGAACCGGGTGGATATGGCGCCGTTCCAGAAGCTGCTGTCTATCGGCATACCCGTGGTATGCGTCGGCCGCGAGCCCCGGTCGGGGCAGTTCGATTACGTTTCTTCCAACAACCACGACGGCGGAGTGATGGCCACGGAATTCCTGGTGGAAAAAGGCCACCGGCACATTGCGCACCTCATGGGCCCTGCGGGCATGCGCACCAGCCAGGCGCGCTTTGAAGGATATAAGCAGGCGCTGGCCAAACACGGCATCCCGTTCAGGGAAGAGCTGGTGGAAAGCGTGGACCTCACGCGCGCCGGCACTTTCAGCGCCATGAAACGCCTCATGCAGCTGCCTGAGCCGCCCACGGCTATCGTTACTTTCAAAAACTACGTTACGCTCGATGCGATAGATTACCTGAAAAAACACCATCCCGCGCTGGTGGATAAAGTGCAGTTCACCGGCTTCGGCAACCTGCCCATCCTCCACCATCTCGATCACAAACCGCTGGCCTCTATCGAGGAAAGTTCCTTTGAAATGGGAGAAGAGGCGGCGCGCATTTTATTTGAGCGCATCGCGGAGGAGGATGACGGCGCGGAAATGGTCTACCGCAGCAGCCAGCTGCCCTGCAGGCTGGTGGTGCACAACGATGCGGAAGAAGATGTAGGGTAAAGGCCTCTCAGCGGTAGATCCAGAGCAGTACTGGTTTGCGGGACTTGTCCAGGTAAGGCTGTAAAGTGGCGAAATACCGCGGGTTCAGCGTAGGGCAGCCGTCGCTCCGGCAGATGCCTTCGCGGGTTTCCGCCAGCGGCACGCAGGAATGGCCATGCAGCACCACGAATCTTTCAAAGGCGCGGGAATTGCTGGCATCCAGCCCGTGCAGCTTGTAAGCCGTTCCGAAACGGCCGCTGTATTTGCCGCCGATGCGGTATTTGCCGGGAGAGGAACATAAGCTGCCGGGCTCGTTGGAGAATGCCACGCTTTCCATCCGGTAATCGGGGCCCTGGCCGTGGCAGACGGTCACCCCGCGCTTGAGCAGGAGGTCCAGCCGCGGGATCCAGTGCAGGTCCAGCTCGAGCGACCGCACGTCGATG
The DNA here is from genome assembly GCA_965653435.1 of uncultured Chitinophaga sp. Taxonomy (GTDB): domain Bacteria; phylum Bacteroidota; class Bacteroidia; order Chitinophagales; family Chitinophagaceae; genus Chitinophaga. Next base: position 168 of record CBFHAF010000005.1, on the reverse strand, counting down.
TCGAGCTGCTGGGTGAGCGACAGCTGCTGGTTGGAGTCGAGGTGCGACAGCGTGAGCCCGTCGCTGAGGCTGTTGAAGGAGTTGTGGGTCCCGATCCACTGCGCGTCGGTCAGCGGCAGCGGGTCGCCGAGCGCGCTCTGGAACTTCGCGGTCTGGTGCACCCACGAC
>CBFHAF010000004.1:0-22275 GCA_965653435.1 uncultured Chitinophaga sp. | reverse complement strand
CCTGGTTGTAGGAAGTATGCACGCGGTTGGTGCGCGGGTTGATCATTAACGGCAATGCATCAACGTAAGTGGATTTGAGTTTGCTCAGCTCGCGGAACACGAGGATGTTTTCCACGATGGGGTGTTTGCTGGCGAGTTTGGCCAGCACATCTTCGCCCGTGGCATATTGCCCGGTGCGGGTTTTCTTGGCCTTGGGGTCCAGCTGGAGCTTTTCGAACAACACTTCCCCCAGCTGTTTGGGGGAGGCGAGGTTGAAACGCACGCCGGCCTGCTGGTATACGCTATCTTCCGCCTTTTTGATCTCCGTTTCCAGTTCGCGCGAATAATCCGCCAGCGCCTGCTGGTCCACGGCGATGCCTTCGTATTCCATATCGGTGAGCACTTTCACGAGCGGGTTCTCGATGTCGTAGAACACGTTTTCGACGGTACGTTCTTTCAGCAGCGGCTCAAACCTGGCTTTGAGCTGCAGGGTGATGTCCGCATCTTCCGCCGCGTATTCCTTGATCTTTTCTATTTCCACGTCGCGCATGCTGCCCTGGCCCTTGCCTTTTTTGCCGATCAGCGTTTCAATGGAAACGGGGGCGTATTGCAGGTACTGGGCGCTGAGCAGGTCCATGCTGCGGCGGCCTTCGGGCTCTATGAGGTAGTGGGCCAGCATGGTGTCGAACAGCTTGCCTTTCACTTCTATGCCGTACCATTTCAGCACGATCATATCGTACTTGGTGTTCTGCCCGATGAACAAAGCGTCTTCGCGTTCAAACACGGGGCGGAACACTTCCAGTATCTCCTTCACCGCCGCCTGGTCCGCCGGCAGCGGGATGTACCAGCCTTCCGCGGGTTTAACGGAAAAGCTCATTCCCACGATCTCCACGGCATTGGCATCTGTGCCGGTGGTTTCGGTATCGAAGCTGATGGCGGGCTCCTTCATCAGGAGAGCGGCCAGTTCCCGGTGTTTTTCAGGGGTATCGGCGAGGTGATAGGTATGCGGCGTGTTGTCGATATTCTTGTCTGCCACGAGGCCGGCAGTTTCAATATCCCCGGCCTGCTGCACGAGGTTGTCCGCAGCGGAGGGAGCTGTTTCCACTGGCTGGCCGAAGAGGTCCTGCTGAACGGCCCTGCCTGCGGCGGCTTCCCCGCCGATGGCATTGAAAGTGTCTCCCAGTATGCGTTTGCCGAGGGTTTTGAATTCCAGCTCGGTGAATATCTCGCTCAGTTTTTCCTTGTTCACTTCGGTGCAGCAGAAATCTTCTTCATGGAACTGCACGGGAACATTGGTGATGATAGTGGCGAGCTTTTTGGAAAGCAGCGCGCTTTCCGCGCCGGCACGGATCTTTTCGCCCATTTTGCCGCTGATCTTGTCTGCATTGGCGATCACATTTTCGAGCGTTCCCCATTCCGCCAGCAGTTTCATGGCTGTTTTTTCGCCCACGCCGGGGATGCCGGGGATGTCGTCCACCGCGTCGCCCATCAGCCCCAGGATGTCTACCACCTGGTCTACATTTTTGATCTGCCAGCGCTCGCATACTTCCTTCGGCCCCATGATCTCTTCTTTATTGCCGAGGGCCGGCGGTTTCCAGATAAACACGTTTTCTTTCACCAGCTGGCCATAGTCCTTGTCCGGCGTAACCATGTACACCTGGTAACCCTGTGCCGCGGCCTGCCAGGCAACAGTGCCGATAATATCGTCAGCCTCGTAGCCGTCCACTTCCAGCACGGGAATGTTGAACCCCTCGATGATGCGTTTGATATCGGGGAGCGCGGCCAGCAGGTCTTCGGGCGCGTCTTCACGGTTGGCTTTGTAATCGGCGAAATCGGTATGCCTTTCGGTGGGGGCATGCGTATCGAAGGCCACGGCGATGTGCGTGGGTTTTTCTTTATTGAGAAGGTCCAGCAGGGTGGAGGTGAAACCGAACTGCGCGTTGGTGTTCTTGCCTTTGCTGGTGAGCCTTGGATTCCTGATCAATGCATAATAAGCGCGGTAAATAAGCGCCAGGGCATCTAATAAAAAGAGTTTCTTGTGCATGCGGTAAAAGTAATGAATTACCCATAATTCATAATTTTACCGGATGAATAAGATTTATCATTTAGCCACCTGCGACACCTGCAGGAAGATCCTCAAAGAAGTGGAAGCCGTGGAAAAGGGCGTGGAGCTGCAGGACATCAAAACGCAAAAGATCACGCCGGCGCAGCTGGACGCGATGAAGAAGATGGCCGGGAGTTACGAAGCACTGTTCAGCCGCCGTTCCCTGCAGTACAAAGCGAGGGGGCTGGCCGGGAAAGAGCTTGCCGAAAACGATTACCGTGATCTTATCCTCGAAGAATATACGTTCCTGAAACGGCCGGTGGCCATTGTGGGCAAACAGATATTCGTGGGCAACGACAAAAAAACGGTGGAAGCGCTGAAGAATGCGCTGTAAGCCGGGTTTCGTTAATGAATTTTAAATGAAGGATTTCTTTAAAGCGTTTTTAAGGGGATCCTTCTTTGTTTTCACAGCGTTTTTACGAAATCCTGCACGATCTTTTTGTATGCCTCCATGTTCTGCCCGTGCTGGAAAGGCGTGAAAGGGAAATTGCGGGTGGCGGCAAGTGTTTCCTGCAGGTTGAACTGCGATTGCGGCACGCTGTAGAAATAACCTTTTTTCATGAGGTATTTGCCCAGGTATTCCTGTTCAGACTGGCCGGGCGTGGGAATGAGGATGCCTTTTTTATTGAGCTTGGCAAGGTCCATGAGGGTGGTGTAGCCGGAGCGGCTGAGCACGATATCCGCCGCCAGCATGGCTTCGTTCAGTTCCTTAGCGCCCAGGTGGCTCACCTGGGTGATGCCGGGGGCGATCTCTTTTTGTGAAGCCTGGTCTGGCCGGCCGCTTACGATGAGGGCCTTCATGCCAGGTATTTGTTTGATCTGCGCCAGCAGCAGCTCTTCCAGATTGGTGCGTTGCGGCTCCGGGCCCGAAATGAGGGCCAGCAGGTCGTATTTCTTTTCCACGCCTTCTTTCGGCTCAAAGCGGCTCAGGCAGCCGAGGTACGCAGTGTTGCCGGGCAGTTCGGCGGGGTGGGCCAGTTCGCCGCTCAGGTTGGGCTCTCCTTTAAAATCGGGGATCCAGCAGGCGGAATAACGGTTGATGTAGCGGTAGTTCAGCTTTTGCAGCAACCGTTCCGTGATGCCGCCAAAGGGAGTTTTGATAAGCAGCTGGTGGGAAATGAACACACAGGGGATGGAAGGGTGATATAACCCGAACCGGTTATCCGATATCACGGCGCTGATGCCGTGCTCGGCGACGGCCTTGCGCAGCCAGGCTTGTTCAAACTTTACGGCTTTCCATATCTTGGGCACCTGCTGCAGGATCTTGAGCCCGAAAAAGAGGCCTTTTTGTGAATATGTAATGTGGTAACCAGGAAGCGGAAGAATGGTGAGAGCAGGGAATTCCCGGGAGAGCAGGGCGGCGTGTTTTCCTTCAGCCGCAATAACTACCTCACAACCAGCGTTTAATAGTTCGTGTATCAGCGGAATGTCGCGCGTGGCGTGGCCGAGGCCCCAATCGAGGGGAACGATCAGCACTTTTTTTCTGGCCGGGATGCTTGTGGACAAATAATTAAAATTTTTTTGCGAAAATAGCTTAATTTAGAAATGATCATTGTTAAGAAAAGGTAAACATCCGCTCAGACAGACCAGCAAATATCGTCGCAGTTTATTATTCAGAATATGAAACAGTACAAATGGATTTTAGTTTTCTTAGTAGTGGGGAGTTTAACGTGGTCAGGTTGCAGTGTGCTTAAGAAAAACGATTGCGGGTGCCCACCCATGCAAAAGGGGCGGATGAAACACTAATCGGAAATTAATCGCTATACCTTTCCATTCCTAAATTACGGTAATGCAGGAGTTGGACCGCGTTATTGAAACATTGATGTCAACAATAAGAGAAAACAATCAAACGTAATCAGCATGAAGCCTGTAGAGAGGGATTTACTCATCTTGTTACATGAAGACCGCTACAACGAGCAGGAGATCCAGCACGAAGTAAAGCAGATCAGCGATATGCTGAGCCTGGTTGAAACGATGGATTACCTGGCAGCTGCCACGGAAGTGGCGGACTGCAACAAGCATCGCGTGAGCAGCAAGCGCCGCGTGCTGGAGCGTGCCTTCTTCCGTAAGGAACCAAAAGCATTTGAGTTCATCGTCCACAAAAACTAGATCCGCAACCAGCGTACTTATCCGGTAGTATCAGACCTGCCTCGATCATTACTGCTCTTTATCGGTTGAAAAAATTAGAAGAACAGATCACACAGCGGAAAGCCGCAACCTGTTTCTGGTAACTATTCCACACGTTAGTTGAACTGCTACGATCTCCCCGCACCAAAGCCCGGATCGCATGCATGTGCACACTTCACCTCCCAATATCCTATAAACCGCCACCGCCGTTCATTTTATATGAACAGTGCGCCCCTGCATGAATTATAAAATTCTTGTTGTAGGTTTGCGGGCAAATAATATCCGTTGTGATGATAGACTTTCCACACTTGCAGGATTACCTTGCTCCGGTGTCCAAAGCCCGATTGAATGAAGATGAAACGTATGACGACCTCCAGATCGGCAACATGATCGACCTGTACGAGGAAGGCCATACACCAGACCTTGACAGCGCCGATATTATCCTCCTTGGCGCCGGCGAACAACGCGGCAACGGCACGCCCAATAATGGCAACGCCGCGCCGGACACTATCCGCCGAGAGTTCTACCAGCTCTACCACTGGCATAGGGACGTTCGCCTCGCAGACGCCGGCAACATCCTCTCCGGCCGCAGCCTGGCAGATACCTACGCCGCATTCAAAACCGTGGTCACCGAATTTATCGACGCAGGCAAAACCGTGATCATCCTCGGCGGCTCGCACGACCTCACCTACGCGCAATACCAGGCCTACGCCAGCAAAAAATACATCATCGAAGCTACCGTGGCCGATGCCCAGATCGACCTCCAGGAAACATCGCCGCTCCGCAGCAAACACTTCCTGCTGGAGATGTTCATGGAACAGCCCAACTACATCCGCCATTACAACCACATCGGCTTCCAGAGCTATTTCGTACAGCCCCGCATGCTCGAAACGCTGGACAAGCTCCGCTTCGACTGCTACCGCCTCGGCAAAGTGCGCGAGAACCTGGAAGAGATAGAGCCCGTGCTCCGCAATACAGACCTCTTCAGTGTGGACATCAATATGATCAAACATACCGATGCCCCCGCCAATTCCCTTTCCCCCAACGGTTTCAGCGGCGAAGAAGCCTGCGCCCTCAGCCGGTATGCCGGTATGAGCGCACAGCTCAGCACCTACGGCATATACGGTTACCTTCCGGAAAAAGACCGCGACAACCTTACCGCCAAACAGATCTCGCAAATGCTGTGGTACTTTATGGACGGGCGTTCCGTTAAAAATAAAGAAGCCCAGCTCACCGAAAGGGAATCTTTCCTGGAATTCCATATAGCCTTCACTGATATCGACACCGTGTTCCTGAAAAGCAAAAAAACGGGACGCTGGTGGATGCAGCTGCCGGATAAGAACTTTGTGCCCTGCGCGTATACAGATTACCTGCAGGCCAGCAACAACGAGATACCTGAACGCTGGCTGCGTAACCAGGAGCGCCTGTAGTGTGTTTTAACAATTTGGTTTCGTAATTTGGAAACTGAAAATCATTACCCTCCTTGAGCCAATCCCGCAGAGCCCGGCTAGCACGGCTGAACATTATTCAGAATGCACAGGACGCCGTCCTGATTGCGATAGGCGTGCTCCTGGCCGCCCTTGGCCTCAAAGCCTTCCTGCTGCCCAACGGCTTCCTGGACGGAGGGGTTACCGGTATTTCGCTGCTGGCCAACCGGCTGAGCGGCTGGTCCATATCCGTATTGATCGTCGTGATCAATACGCCCTTCATCCTGCTGGCTTACAAACAGCTTTCGCGCGGGTTTACCATCAAGACCGTCATCGCCATCGTAGGGCTTGCCACGGCGCTGGCGCTCATCCAGGTGCCGGTGATCACGCAGGACAAGCTGCTGATCGCCATATTCGGCGGGTTCTTCCTGGGCGCGGGCATCGGCATGTCCATCCGCGGCGGCGCCGTGCTGGACGGCACCGAGGTGCTGGCGTTGTATATTAACCGTAAAACAGTGCTGTCTATCGGCGAGGTGATCATGTATTTCAACGTGGTCATTTTCGGCGTGGCGGCGGTGCTGGTAAATATTGAAACCGCGCTGTACGCCGTGCTGACCTATCTTTGCGCATCCAAAACAGTGGATTTCGTAATACAGGGTTTCGAGGAATACATTGCCCTGACGATCATTTCGCCGCAAAGCGAGCTGATAAGGAAAACCCTGACGCTGAAGCTGCGTAAGGGGGTTACGGTATTTAAAGGCAAGAGCGGTTTCGGGAAAAGAGGGGCGGTGGACGATGAAATAGATATCATCTATACGGTTGTTACCCGCCTGGAAGTGCATAAGATCATAGATGAGATTGAAAAGATCGACGAAAAAGCGTTTATTGTGCAGACAAATATCAACGATACGCGCGGGGGAATGATCAAGCGCCGCGCTACGCATCATTAATCCATTAATTCTGCACCGTATGAAAAACAGCCTTGCCGCTGCATTGCTTATGTTCACAACACTCACCGTTACAGCACAGGAAAGGATAGACCTGTACCCTGGCCAGCCGGAGCTGCGCATCGGGGGAGGCCGCAAAGTGGACGACGTTCCGCACATAGACCATTACACCGCCGCAGGCGACAAAAAGAATGGCGCCGCTGTACTGATCTGCCCCGGCGGGGGATACACCCACCTGGCCACCGGCCACGAGGGAAAAGACATTGCTGAATTCTTCACTGCGCAGGGTTACGATGCCATCGTGCTGCACTACCGCCTGAACGATGCGCAGCAGAGCGGTTCCCGTTTTCCCGCACAGTACAACGATGTGACCAATGCCATGCGCCTGGTAAAAAGCAAAGCGAAAAGCTGGGGGCTGAACCCCGAAAAGATTGGCGTACTGGGCTTTTCAGCCGGAGGGCACCTTGCATCCACGCTCGCCACCATGATCGTTCCCGGCAACCCGCAGGCTGCCAGTGAAACCGAGAAATGGAGCAGCCGCCCGGCCTTCGCCGTACTGGTGTATCCCGTGATAGCCATGAATAATGAATTTGCGCACAAAGGCAGCGCGCTGAACCTGCTTGGCCCCGATGCTTCAGCCGCGAAGAAAGACTCTCTGAGCACCTATCTCCGCATCACTTCCGAAACGCCGCCCACCATGCTGATCCATTCCACAGACGATAAAACCGTACCGGTGGAAAACAGCCTGCTGTTCTACCAGGGCCTGGTAAAAAACAAGATATCCGCAACCCTGCACGTATACGACCACGGCGGCCACGGCTACGGCATGGCGCCGAAAGACCCCGTGCTGAACAGCTGGCCGGGCCTGTGTATTTCCTGGCTGCAGGAATTGCTGAAGAGCAACCCGGGTAAATAATCCGTTTTCAAACGATAAAGAAAAGGAACCGTCTGGCAGCGTGCCCCAAAGGAGAACCCCTTTGGGGCATTTTTATGGAAAAAACAGGTAAAATAGCAGTAATTTCAATCAACCCAATTATCACTGTCATCTATGAAAAAATATGCCGCTTTTATTCTGCTTATCCTGGCAGGACATTTTTCTTCCGGACAATCTGCTTCCGTAATTCAAACCAAGCACGGCCTCGATCTCAACGACCTGCAACATATCTTATACTTCGAAGGAATAAGCAATGAGAAATTCAACATTAAATCGGATAGCCTTAAAGGGAAAAACTATCAGATTATTATCAAGGAATTTAAAGAAGGTAAATTAACAAAGACGGACACCGTTTTCAATTCAAAAGAAGATGAATATTTCCGGATAAAGACGGACAGCTTATCGTTTGCTGTTTTAACCAAAATGTCCGACCTGAACCATTTCAAGATCCAGTTCCAGTTTGACGGCTTTTCCTCCGATAGGAAGTATCCGGTCTCTCCGGCGCAGAAAGACAAGTTTACTCTGAAAAGTTTCTTCGGGCCCAAGTCTGAGCTGCCAATTAATTTAAACGGGATGAATTATTTTTTGGCGTATATGACGCCTTATGTTAGAAAGGATAAGAGTGAAGCATACTGTGAAGTTGCCCAGTCGGGAATCGATCCTGAAAAGTTATATGACAAATACAAAATCCCGCATTATTTTTTGACAGCCATCAGGTTTGAATAAATAAAGGTCACGCCCTGCATTATAACAGGCAGGTTCTCATTGTAACGAGCGGCTGACAGGACCGGCCCTTTGGGTTCTTCAGAGCGGTTATTTGATCCCTTTTGCCACAGCTTCCGCGATCAGCACGGCACCCTGTTTATCCGGGTGTACGCCGTCCGCGAAGTATTCCCCATGGCCGGAGAGCGCTTTGTAGAGATCGATGGTCTTTACTTTTTCTTTTTTCGCAATTTTCTTAATGGCGGGAATGATCTCGCCTTTCACCACGCTTTCCCTTATTTTAAATTTGTTATCAGGTGAACCGTTCACCGGGAAAACCGGCACCGGGTAGCAGATGTAGATCTTCGGTTTCGAAGGCAGCTTTTTCCATTCCCCGATAAACGCTTCATAGTCCGGGATAAAGTCGTTTTTATTCGCATCCCAGTTCTGCGGTTTGGAATCGTTCGTGCCGAGCTTGATGACCACAATATCGGGCTCCCAGCTTTTACCAACGGTGAACAGTGAGTCCGCCCAGTAAGGTTTATCGCCTTTTCTCAGCAGGGTTCTGCCGCTGATGCCGAGGTTGCGCACTTCATAACCCTCGCCCAGCAAGCGCTGCAGGTGTTTGGGATAGGTACTGTCACCCAGGCCGCGGCCGAAGGTAATGCTGTTACCCACGCAGGCGACTTTTATTTTTTGTGCGTACACGGCGGTGCAGAACAGGAAGAGCCCCGCCAGTAAGAATATTTTTTTCATCAGTTCATGTTATCTTTTGGAACCTCGCATCATATTTACCCCGCACATCTTCGTCCTTAAAGGGCTCATGCAGCGATGCATGCCTGGTTTCCTGGAAACGGATCAAAGGAAATTGTCCGCCTCGCGGTATGCTTTGATGAGCGCCGCTTCGCCTTCCTTGCCGGGTTTGGCATTGCCGTGCTCCATGCCCATCACGCCCTTGAAACCTTTCTGGTGCAGGTGTTTGAAGATGTTCTTATAGTTGATCTCACCGGTGCCGGGCTCTTTGCGGCCGGGATTGTCCCCGATCTGGATGTAGGCGATCTCGCTCCAGCACAGGTCTATGTTGGGTATCAGCATGCCTTCGTTCTTCTGCATGTGATAGATGTCGTAAAGGATCTTGCAGGAAGGGCTGTTCACGGCGCGGCAGATCATATAGGTCTGGTCGGATGTGCGGAGGAACAGGTCCGGCGTATCGCTGAGCGGCTCCAGCACCATGGTGAGGCCGCCTTTTTCAAGTATTTCGGAACCGCGTCGGAGGGCGTCTATCACGTTGCCGGTCTGTACACCGATGGGCAGCTTACGCTCGAAGAAGCCGGGCACCACGGTGGCCCATTTGGCATTTACGCGCTTAGCCAGTTCCACGGAGCGTTCGCAGGTTTTGAGGAATACCTCCAGGTGCTCCAGCTTGCCGGTGGTGAGGGATACTTTCCAGTTCTCCCCGCCGTCTATCACAAAAACGCCCATACGCATATTGAGCTTTGCCAGGAGGTCGCCGATCTTGTTCTGCATAGCGGTATCCCTTCCCAGCATGCCGTTGTCTTCAATGGAGCGGAAGCCCTGGTCGTGCATGAAGCGGATCTGGTCCAGGAAGTCGTCTCCCGCGCTGTTCCTGAACATACCCGCATGCGGGGCATAGTCCAGGTTGAAGGTCTTTTCAGCCGCAACCGGGCTTTTATCGGCGGCGTTTGCCGCAGTGGAGCCGCCGAGGGCGAGGGCCGAAATGCCGGCCAGGGTGCCTTGTTGAAGGAAGGTTCTTCTTTCCATAGCGTGTTTTTAGTTAAAATGAGCTGTGCGAAGCCGGAAATTAATAGCTTTTCAATGGAAATCCGAATGATTTGATAAAAAAGCCACCAGGAGTTAAGATTTAAGCAGATTTTGCAACATTCGTACTTATATTTTAACGTTTATAAAATTATTATTGCATTCAAGCCCCGGATTTAATAAATTCACACGCTTTAATATTTAGCACACTTTGCCGATGAGAAAGAAAACAGTGCTCATGTTGCTGGGGGGAATGATGGCAAGCGCCGCCTACGCCCAAAATGACCCGTTTACAGCTTACGAACAAAAGATCGCGGGGACCGATGTAACCATCAAAATGGTGCCCGTGAAGGCGGGAGAATTCCTGCTTGGCAGCCCGGGCAAGGAGCCCGGCCGCAATGCGGACGAAGGGCCCCAGAAAAAAGTGAAGATAGACGCTTTCTGGATGGGCGCCTACGAGCTTACGTTCGACCAGTACGACCTGTACGCAGATAAAGATAAAGACCAGACGCCCCTGCCTGACGGCATGACGCGCCCCAGCCCGCCCTATATCGACCTTACCCTCGGCATGGGCAAAAGCGGCGGCTACCCCGCCAACAGCATGAGCCAGTATGGCGCGCTGATGTATTGCCGCTGGCTGTACAATAAAACCGGCGTGTTCTACCGCCTGCCCACAGAAGCAGAATGGGAATACGCCTGCCGCGCGGGCAGCACCACCGCATATCCCTTCGGCGACGATGCGGCACAGCTGAAAGACTACGCCTGGACCGTGGAGAACAGCACCGAAGTATATCACAAGGTGGGTGAGCTGAAACCCAACGCCTGGGGCCTGTACGACATGCTCGGAAATGTCGGCGAATGGACCATGGACCAGTACGATGAAGAAGCGTATAAAAAAGCAGAAGCATCCAACCCCTGGAACAAACCGACGGACAAAACGCCCCGTACCATCAAAGGCGGTCACTACCTGGAGCCGGCCACTGCTGCAAGATGCGCATCGCGCCTGAAGTCCGAGGAAGCCTGGAACGACCGCGACCCGCAGATCCCCAAAAGCAAATGGTGGAACGCCGATGCGCCGTTTATCGGGTTCAGGATCGTGAGACCCGTGAAACAGCCCACAAAAGAGGAAGCGGAGAAGTTCTTCGCCGATGCGATAGACCAGTTCGTGGGCGCCCGTTAAGCCCGGGTTTTCCGTCAAAAATCTGTCACAGCATGGATTTACGGAAAAGGTTTAGTAATTTCTCAGAGAGCTAAATGTTCTATTATAATCACCAACGGTACTAGCAGCAGTAGTCCCGGTAAAATACCCATCATGGAAAACGAAAAAGCACACTCATTCCACGGTCAAAGTCGCAGAGACTTTGTTAAACAATCCTCTTTACTGGCGGGAGGTCTGATGGCGGCGCCCATTTTGTCTCATGCAAGCGAAACAAACTTCTTTTCCGGAGCACCAGACGTGATCAAAGTTGCACTGATCGGTTGCGGCGGGCGCGGTACCGGGGCTGCCGTTCAGGCGCTCAGCACCAAACAGAACGTACAGCTGGTTGCGATGGCGGATGCCTTCAAAGACAGGCTGGACGACAGCTACAACAATATCGTTGAATCCATGAAAAAAACGCCCGAACGCGTGAAAGTATCGGATGCAGACAAGTTCATCGGGTTTGATGGTTACAAGGAAGCCATTGCAAAGGCAGACGTGGTGATCCTTACCACGCCTCCGGGTTTCCGCCCCATTCACTTCGAAGAAGCCATTGCACAGGGCAAGCACGTATTCATGGAAAAACCCGTGGCTACAGACCCTGCGGGCATAGCCAAAGTGCTGGAAACAGCTGAAAAGGCAAAAGCTAAAAAACTCAACGTGGTAGTAGGCCTTCAGCGCCATTACCAGACTTCATACCGCGAGCTGTACAAACGCCTGAAGGACGGTATCATCGGCGATATCACCTCCATGCAGGTATGGTGGAACCAGGGCGCGCTGTGGGTAAAACCCCGGAAGCCCGAGTACACCGAAATGGAATACCAGATGCGTAACTGGTATTACTTCAACTGGCTCTGCGGCGATCATATCGTAGAACAGCACATCCACAACATTGACGTGGGCAACTGGTTCATGGGCAAGACCCCGCAAACCGCGGTAGGTATGGGTGGCCGCGCCATCCGCACCGGCAAGGATACCGGCGAGATCTATGACCACCACTTCGTGGAATACCGTTACGACAACGGCGTGGTAATGAACGCCCAGTGCCGCCACTGGAAAGATTCCGTGAGCCGTGTGGACGAAGAGATCGTAGGCACCAAAGGCCGTATCATCTGCGACAGGGGCACCATCCTCGACCACAAAGGCAAAGTATTGTACCAATTCGACCGCAAGCAGCAGAACCGTCCTTACCAGGCTGAGCACGACGAGCTGTTTGAAGCGATCGCCAAAGGCGAATTCAAATACCAGGACGCAAAACGCGGCGTGGAAGCAACACTCTCCGCTATCATCGGGCGTATGGCTACCTACTCAGGCCAGTCTATCGCTTACGATAAAGCGCTCGCTTCCGGCATCAACCTTCAGCCCGCCAAATATGCATTTGACGCTCCCCCGCCGGTACTGCCGGACGCAGAAGGCAATTATGCGTATGCCAAACCGGGTGTTACCAAGTACTTTTCTTAATTGAAATAAACATTTACAATGGAAGGGCTGGCCGTTTGGCCGGCCTTTCTTTTTTAAAAAAGATCTGTGCCGGGCCGCTTTAATAAAGGATTGGCATTTGGATGTACTTCTTGAAAGAATGTTTTATCTTGATAAACATGAGACCGATCTACCTGGCCGTTGCTGCGCTTTTGACAACTGCGGCCGCTTATTCCCAGCCTAAAAATATCCGCCAGTGGGCGCAGCAGGACGTGCTCCGGGCCAAAGACCTGCGCGAAGCCCACGTAGGCATCAGCATCTACGATCCCGCCACCGGCAAATACTGGTACCAGCACCAGGACGACAAGTTTTTCGTACCCGCGTCCAACACGAAAATATTCACGCTGTACACCGGGCTGCAATTGCTTGGCGATTCACTGCCGGGTATGCGCTACGCGGAAAACGACACCGCATTGTTCATCCGCGGCATGGCAGACCCTTCATTCCTGCACCCTGATTTTCAGTATCAGCCCGCGATGGGCTTGCTAACGCGGACGGATAAACGCATATGGCTGCAACCCGCCGTGATCAAAAACAAACGCTTCGGGCCGGGTTGGGGCTGGAGCGATTATGCAGACTATTACCAGCCTGAGCTGAACGAATGGCCCATGTACGGGAACGTAACCTGGGTGAAGCTTACCGGCGCAGGTTATACCATGACGCCCGAATTCCCCACAGAACTGGTTTACGAACGCCCGCCAGCGGAAGCGCTGGCAGACCGGGAAGAGCGCGAAAACCTCTTCATCCTGCACCTGCGCGCCGATGAAAGGGCTACCCGCTCTTTCGAAGTGCCCTACATCACCGGCAACCGCCAGCAGCTGGCCCGCCGCCTGCAGGATACCCTGCGTAAACCCGTAGGCGTGCTGCCTTCGCCGGCCCTGGCTGAAAACCTGCTGCTGAAAAGCATTCCGACAGACACGCTCTTTCAGCCAATGATGCACCGCAGCGATAATTTCTTCGCGGAACAGATACTCATGATGTGCGCCGCGGAAAAATTCGATACGATAGACAGCCGGAAGATCATCCGGTATATGCTGGACAGCTCGCTGAACGACCTGCCGCATCCGCCAAGCTGGGTAGACGGTTCCGGGCTTTCGAGGTACAACCTCTTTACCCCCCGCGACTTCGTGACCGTGCTCGACAAGCTCCTGAAAAAATACCCGAAAGAACGCCTCTGGCCGCTATTCCCTTCCGGCGGCAAAGGCACGCTGCGTAATTATTACCAGGCGCTGCCCGGCAGGCTGTATGCCAAAACGGGCACCCTCAGCGGCTGTGTGGCGCTGAGCGGTTACATTGTAACAAAGTCAGGGAAAACGATCATCTTCAGCGTGCTGGTGAACAACCACAACTCCACGTCCACCGTGGTGCGGAGAGCGGTGGAGAATTTCCTGGTGCGTGTGGCGAATGCGGGATAAAAATATTCTTGCATAAAAAAGCGGCTGCCTCCCTAAGGAAGCAGCCGCTTTTTTATTGGGCAGGGCCGAAGCTTATTTAACGATCTTCAGCTCGTTGATGATATTTTTTGCGCCGCCCAGCTTGTCTATGCACCACAGCACGTAGCGCACATCCACGCAGATGGTGCGGTTCAGGTTCTTGTCGAACTGGATCTTGTGGCTGAGCGCTTCGTAGTTACCGTCGAACGCGAGGCCGATCAGTTCCCCGTTGCCGTTGATGACGGGAGAGCCGGAGTTGCCGCCTGTAATGTCGTTCGTGGTAATGAAGTTCACCACCAGCGTATTCCTTTTTGCGTCAATGTATTGACCGAAATCTTTTTTCTTCACCAGCTCGATGAAATTCTGATGGAGGTCAAATTCATAATCGCCCGGTTTATATTTCTCCATAACGCCTTCGATGGTGGTCACGTAATCGTAGGCCACGGCATCGCGGGGTTTATAAGGTTTCACCTGGCCGTAGGAAAGGCGCATGCTGAAATTCGCGTCAGGGTAGCGGATAGCATTGGGCTGGCGGAGCATTTCGCCTTTCAGGTATAAACGGCCCAGCTCATTGTTCTCCGCAGTGAACTGCGTGAACAGCGGCAGGTATTTGCCCACATAATTCTTCACGAAAGCAGATGCATAAGCATATGCAGGGTCATCCTGGAGCACGGTGGCATCGGGGTTGGAGACGAACGCTTTCCATTTCGCATCGTTCAGGATCATCGTGTTGTTGAACACGTTGGCAGCCCAGGTGCGGTAAGTTTTTTCGTCGTTCAGCTCGCCGAAAGACTTGAGCCCTTCATAGAAACCGATGGGGTGCTGATCTTTAGGGATATCGTCGTAGAACATCTGGGCGGTAATGGCCATGATCTTCTGGTCGCTTGGTTTGTTCTCCTCTTTCAGGAAGTTGGCGCGGGCGGCGTCTGCGGCTGCCGCGGCGGCTTTCACGTCTCCTTTTTTCAGGATCGCGTTCTCAAGCGCGCCCAGGGAGCTGGCGAATGCAGCGAGGGGAGAGCCCAGGATGCCTTCGGTGAGGTAGATGCGCACTTTGGTGTAAGGCGCCCAGGCTTTGTAAGCCTTTTCGTATTGCGGGAACACGTTCTCGAACTCCGGCTTGCCTTTTGCCCATTGCTGGAAAGCCGCTTCCTGCTTCTGTTTTTCTTCGTACACGTGATATTTCAGCAGCTGTTTGCTTTCGCCGTCAAAGAATTTCCAATAGTTGGCGATGCCGGCGTACGACGAAGCCAGCTGCAGCTTCACTGCCGGGTCTTTTTTCATTTCCTCGAACATGTATTTCAGGCGGATGTCGCGCAGGGCAACGATGGAAGGGTTTTCCACGTCCGTCTTCAGCTTCACGCCAAGAGACGTTTCGTAGCGGTTGGTGCCGCCGGGATAACCGAAGATCATCGCATAATCGTTCTCCTTCACGCCCTTGATGGAAACGGGCAGGAAGTGTTTAGGTTTCATGGGCACATTGTCTGCCGCATAATCCGCCGGTTTGCCGTCTTTACCGGCATACACGCGGAACACGGAGAAGTCGCCCGTATGGCGGGGCCATTCCCAGTTGTCGGTATCGCCGCCGAACTTGCCTACGTTTTCCGGGGGAGTGCCTACCAGGCGGATATCTTTATAGCGCTCGTACACAAAAAGGATGTACTGGTTGCCTTTGAACATAGGGAGCACCCGGGCCTCATAGCCGCTGCCGGAGGTGGCTGCGGAGATGATCTCGCCGTAAACACCCTGAAGCTTGGCCGTGCGTTCGTTGAGGGGAACGCCTTTGATGGCTTCTTCCACCTTGGCCGTTACGTCCTCGATGCGCACGAGGAACTGAACGGATAGGCCCTTGGAGGGGATTTCCTGCTGTTTGCTCCTGGCGTAAAAACCATCGCGGAGGTAGTTGTTTTCCACGCTGCTGGCGCTGGCGATAGCCCCGTAGCCGCAATGGTGGTTGGTGAAGATGAGGCCTTCGTTGCTCACGATCTCACCGGTACAGCCGCCACCGAAGATGATGATCGCGTCTTTCACGGACGATTTGTTGATGCTGTATAACTGCTCTTTGGAGAGTTTCAGGCCTTTTTTCACCATGTCTGCATAGGTCTGCTGGCCCAAGAGGTACGGCAGCCACATGCCTTCGTCTGCCTTTACCAGTTTTACCGAGAGTAAAAGCAGCAGCAGGAATAGATTTTTCTTCATAGTTGAGTTCAGATTTTGTAAAAGAGGCCCAAACCTAGCGATTTTTTCAATATCAGCATTTACCAGTCGTGGATTCGGAACAATTCCGGCGCGGCGGTGTTAAAATGGCTTGAAGATTGATAAAGAAAGATTACCATAAAACCAGACTTATGAAACAAACGATTTTGACTGCCCTTGTCCTGGGCGCTACCCTGGCTTATGCCTGCCAGGGCACCAACAAAACACCCGCGCAGGATACCACTGCCACCACAGCCGTGCAGCCCGCCGGGGCGGAAACGGCCTGGAAGCTGGAGGGTACCCGCTGGAAACTGAAAGAACTGCCCGGCGGCCCCCAGGCTATTCCGGACAGCGGGAAAGTGATCTTCATGCAGCTGATAGACACCTCTTCGCAGGTACAGGGTTTCCTGGGCTGCAACGGTTTTGGCGCCAAATACCTCGCCACCCCCGAAGGCAACCTCCAGGTTACGAACGTGATCTCCACGCAAATGGCCTGCCCCGCCCTGGATGTGGAAAATGCGTTCTCAAAAGCGCTTGAGGCCACCAGCCGCTACACTATCGAAAAGGACATGCTGCGCCTCCAGAAGGGAGATTCCATCCTGGCCACTTTCACGGCCATCCAGGAATAAATTGGAATACCGTTTGCAATACCTTTTAAAAACCGGTTATATGCAAAAACATATTCTTGTGCTGGCCGCCGCCGCTTTTATGGCCTGCCAGAACAACAAAACATCCGCCAGCAACGATTCTGCCGCCAGCAAAATAGAGCAGGGCGCGGAAGAAATGGCGGAAGGCGTGAAAATGGAGGCCGATACCGCCGGGGCCTACCTCAGGCAAAAAGCAGATACGGCCGGCGCTTACCTGAAAGCACAAAAGGATAAAGCAGCCGCAGCCATCAAGGAAAAAATGGACAGCCTGGATGCACGCATCGAGGAACTGAAAAAAGACGGGAGCAAGAAAAGTGAAAGGGCCCGTAAAGACCTCCAGGAAGTGCGCGACGACCTGGGCCAGCGCCTGGACGAAGTGCGCAGCAGCACCGCCGAAGCCTGGGATAAAACCAAGGCGAACCTGGATAAAAGCATGAAGAAGGCGGATGCCGAATGGCAGGAATTCAAGCGGGATTTTAAAGAGCTGTTCCATTAACTTTTGCCGACATCAAAACATAAAACCGGGGTCCGCCCCGGTTTTTTTTACGCAAAAAGGTACTATATGGATTCATCGTTGAAAACGGCCATCTGGCGCCAGTTCGGGGCTGCCATCGATATGCTTGAGTTTGCAAGCGAGTACAAGGATTATGCGCTGGTTGAAATGCTGATGTATAATATGCGGCATGTGCAGCACCATACAGCCCAGTTGAATTTATTATTGCGCCGGGAATTGAATGATGCGCCGGACTGGGTATCCAGGACAAAAGCAGAATTATAGCCACGTCCAAAAAAAAAGCGGCACCACGCAAAGGTGATGCCGCCGGGAAAGTATTCCGGTATCTTCTTATTTGCCGAGTGTCCAGCCGTCGCGATAAGTGCGTTTTACGAACTGGTTGGCATCGTCGAAGTTGGTGATCTTCATGTTCGGACCGTCCCAGAGCAGCTTGATGTAGCGGCCTGGGTAATCGAAGCCTTTACCGTCTGCTTTGGGCTTGCGCACATCATAGCTGCGGATGGCCAGGTTACCCATGAGGATGGTTTCCGTGAGCGGGCCGGCAATGTCGAACGGAGCGCTGAGTTCCTTTTTACCATAACCGGCGATACATGCGTTCACCCACTGTACGTAGTGGCCCTCCGGCACGCGGGCGATGGTTTTAGGCACATTGGCTTCCGCATTGCGGCTGGTGGGCAGCAGGGAAGGGTACATACCGTAGGTTCCGCACATCATCTTGCCTTTGGTGCCCACAAAGATGGCGCCGTTGCCGCCGTCGCCCATCCTTTCGTTGGGGCCCAGTTCTTCGGGGCGTGCAGGCTGGATACCACCGTCCATCCAGTGGAGCTTGATATCGCCGCTTTTGCCTTTGAAGTTCATGATCACGTGGGAAGAAGGAGGACAGCTGTCCGGGAAATAACCCTGCTTGAACTCGTCCACGTACACGCTGCCAACGCTGGCCTCGGCGGAAGTGGGGTAGCCCAGGCCGAGTACACGGAAAGGAGGTTCCACGATATGGCAACCCATGTCGCCCAGGGCGCCGGTACCGTAATCCCACCATCCGCGCCAGTTGAAGGGCACGAGTTTATTTACGAAGTCTTTTTTAGGTGCGGTGCCCAGCCACAGGTCCCAGTCGAGGCCCTTGGGGATCTCGGCAGAAGCGGTAGGCCAGGGGATGCCCTGCGGCCAAACGGGGCGGTTGGTCCAGCAGTAAACGGTATGTACGTCACCGATCAGGCCTGCGTTGTACCATTCCATCAGCTGGCGTACGCCATCGCCGGAAGCGCCCTGGTTGCCCATTTGGGTCACCACTTTATATTTTTTGGCTGCTTCTGTGAGCATACGCGCTTCGTAGATGTCGTGCGTAAGCGGTTTTTGAACATATACGTGTTTCCCCAGCTGCATGGCTGCCATGGCGGCAACGGCGTGCTGGTGGTCCGGTGTGGATACCGTCACGGCGTCGATGTTTTTGTGCTCTTTGTCCAGCATTTCGCGAAAATCCTTGTAATACTTCGCTTTCGGGAATCGTTTCACCGAATTGGCTGCGCGGGTGTCGTCCACGTCGCATAACACTACGATATCTGCGGGACCTTTTGCGATATCGGCGAGATCGCTTTCTCCTTTACCTCCAACACCGATGCCGGCAACGCGTAATCTGTCGCTGGGCGCTGTATAGCCCTTTCCTCCTAAAACGTGACGTGGAACGATCATAAAACCTGCTGCGGCCGTAGCGCCAGTGGTTAGAAATGATCTACGTGAAATCTGGTTTCCTTCGTTATTTTTTTCCTGAACCATGATTTGATAAATTTTCGTTCAATATAATAGAAAAATTGTTAGAATATCCAAATAACTCTATGAGCGGCGGCCGGTGCTAAATCGATTTTATAGGGAGAGGCACAAAGACGCCCTGCTGGCAGGAATTACAAGTTAATAAACCGGCCCGTTATGTTCTCATTAATTTTGGCCGGATTGCCGTTTTAATGTTATTTTTAGCGGCACCAAACAAGTTACAACAATGCCATCTGCCCGCAAGCATCCCGTTGCGTTACCATTCTTATTTTTTTCTGAAATGTGGGAAAGGTTCGGGTTCTACCTGCTCCTGGCCATTCTCCAGCTATACCTGACGGACGCTGAAAGCGGCGGATGGGCCATGGACCGTACCAAAGCCGTGGACATTTTCGGCACCTTCATCGCTTTCGTATACCTCACCCCCTTCGTGGGCGGGCTACTGGCAGACCGCAAGCTGGGGTATTCCAAATCCATTATCATCGGCGGCATCCTGATGGGTATCGGCTACATCGGGCTGTCCGTACAGAACCTGACCGTGTTTTACCTGTCCCTGGCGCTCATCTGCGTGGGCAACGGCTTCTTCAAGCCGAATATCTCCACCCTGCTGGGCAATGTATATAACGATCCGCAATACAAAGCGCAGAAAGACACCGGGTACAATATCTTCTACATGGGCATCAATATCGGGGCGTTCATCTGCACCTTTTTTGCCGCCTATCTCCGCAACAGCATCAACTGGGGCGCGGCTTTCATCGCCGCAGGCATCGGCATGTTCCTGGGGGTGATCATTTTTATCGCCGGCCTGAAACATTACAAACACGCGGATGTGCTGAAACCTACCCAGCCGGGAGACATGCCGCTGGGCAGCATTTTCGCCCAGGTGTTTGTGCCCGTGCTGATAGTGGGGTATATCGGCTGGATCATCCCCAACAATATTTTCGGCTCCGACTCTACAGACGCTTTCATATTTGCCTGCCTTCCCATCATTTATTTCTTCGCCAACCTGCTGCGTAAAGCCAGCGCGGGCGACAAACAGCCGGTGAAGGCGCTGCTGGCCATATTCGCCGTATCTGTCATGTTCTGGGCGGTGTTCAAACAGAACGGTACCGCGCTCACCACCTGGGCGCAGTTTTATACAGACCGTGAGCTGGCGCCCGCCATAGAAGCGCCGGCTAAAAACCTTTACCTCGCCGAAACGGTGACCCATAAAAAGGATTCCGTAGTGGCGTACGACCATGAATTCAGGGTGGTAAAAGACGCCAGCGGCCAGCCCGTGAAAGAGATCGGCGTACCGGTTTACCTGAAAAACGTGGCGCCGGAGCGCATGCCTGCCGAAGGCAGCAGCATCAGCGTGGTGAACACGGAATTGTTCCAGTCGGTGAACCCGTTTTTCGTGATCATCCTGACCCCGCTGGTAGTGGCATTTTTTGCTTTCCTGCGCAGGCGCAACCGCGAGCCCAGTACCCCGACAAAGATCGCCTGGGGTTTGCTGATCTCCTCACTGTCTACTTTTATGATGGTGGCCGCAGTATACTTCTGCAACAACGGGGCTGAAAAAGCATCCATGTGGTGGTTGTTCGGCTGCTACGGCGTTATCACAGCGGGCGAGCTGCTGCTGAGCCCGATGGGCCTTTCACTCGTATCCAAGCTGAGCCCGCCCCGGTTCACTTCGCTGATGATGGGCGGCTGGTTCCTGGCTACTTCCATCGGGAATAAATTATCAGGGGTGCTTGCCGCAATGTGGGATACTTATGATAACAAGATGAATTATTTCCTGGTGAACTTCGTACTGCTGGGTTTTGCCGCGGCGCTGATATTCATAATGCTGAGGTGGCTGAACAGGGTGTTTAAGGAAAATGTGCATTAGGGGAAAGCAAAAAAAATAACAAGCGGCTATGCACTGATGCGTAGCCGCTTTTTTTATGTGGAATACCGGCACTATGATGCGGCTTCCATCCTCATGATACCGTGATTATCAAACTGAGAATTCCGTAGGAATGAGCATTAAAAAAATGTATTTTCTGAAAATGTTCGTGATGTCTTATTCTGTATTTTCGGTTTATGAGAGGGATAAAAATAAAATCGCTTAGATCTTTTAGCAAATAAGAAAGGTAAAAATAAAAAGAATCAAAGAGGAAGGAACCATACCCTGTTGGCGTATAAGAGCGGCGGTAAGAGCTGTTCGTTTAAGAGGAGCTATGGAGGCTGAAATCAAGCTGCAGGAAACAAATCCAGGGAAGTCCCAAAGTTAGTTGGCAAATCGAAGTAGTTTATTAAGACCGTTAGCCCAGTTTGATCACAACAAAATCGGTATAAATTTTTAACAAATGAGAGAACCAAAACTGATAAAAGTTAAACGAAAAGGGACCATACCTCGTTGGCGAATAAGGGCTGCCGTAAAAGCAGTCTTTTCAAGAGAAATTCCGGAAGGGGAAACTATAGATGCGAAGTCAAATATTAAAAAAGCAAAAAAACGATAGGCTATAAAATCGGATATATTTATGCAGTTAACCCAGTTTGATAACAACAAAATCTTTATCAATTGTCCTTTTGATGAAGACTACCGCCCGTTACTTCATGCGATGGTGTACGTTATTTACAGATGTGGCTTTTATCCAGTCACCGCGCTGAATGAGGATGATGCCACTGATAGCAGGTTAAGTAAGATAATGAGATGCATCAGGGATTGCAGATATGGTATCCATGATATTTCGAGAACAGAGCTTAACGAAGAGCAGTTACCACGATTCAACATGCCGTTCGAAGCAGGGCTTTTCTTTGCTGCGAAACATTTTGGCGGAAAAGACCAGAAAACCAAATCCGGGCTTGTGTTTGAGCGAACAAAGTATATTTATCAAAAGTATATTTCCGATTTAAGCGGAATTGATACAAAAGCCCATGACAACGATCCTTTTAAGGTAATTGAAAAAGTACGGGATTGGTTAAAAACAACTTCCCGGAGAAATACGATACCCGCTTCAGGTACCTTGAAAAGAGAGTACCTGGAGTTTGAAAGGAAGTTGCCAGAATTATTGGAAGAACTAG
>CBFHAF010000003.1:0-23187 GCA_965653435.1 uncultured Chitinophaga sp. | reverse complement strand
ATGCTGCAATTACCGACTACCACACGGCTGCGCTTCATCAACAGCAGCGAGTCCTTTGAATAGAATGTTTCCAACGCCTGCTCAAGCCCTCCATTCCCATGGCCGCCTTCGATCATTTCGTTCACGGCTAGTTTGATCTTCTGCCGCAAAACAGGATCTTTGACATAATTCTCTTTGATAAAGTTAATTTCTTCCTTTTCCAGGTAAGCAAGATCCATCAGGCGGGAATAGGTAGGGTCGCCGGTTTTTAATGCAATATAATCGTACAGCTTTTTAGAGTGCCCGTTTGTTTTATAAGCAGGTACGGCACTGCCCTGCATCAGCACCGTATTGGTATCCACCATGCAATCCACATACTGTATAAGCCTGCCGTAGCTTTCCGCGAGCCGCTGTGACCTGAAAGGGCCCTCCAGCCGCCAGGCCTTTATGAGGGAATAGTTGTATCTCCCGGTAGTCGTATGCGTCCTGTAAAACCAGTCACCGGCAGCCTTTGCACGCCAGTTCTCCGTCTGTGTGCCGAGAGTTTCAAAGCCATCGCCATTTCCGGCGTAAAATATTTCCCTATGCCTTTGCTCATACGGGTCATACACATTCCGGCAAACGATCAGCGCGCTGCCGCTATCCTCTGTCTCTATACCCGGAAACCTGCCCCAGACCTCATCAAACGACCGGCCCTCATCCAGCATAGCGCGAATGCTTCCGGCATCGTTTGCCTTTTCAACTTTAAATTCCACATATGAGGCTTTTGCCTGGGGCAATGAATAGTATTCCGGGGTGCTCGTACATTGCAGAAATTTCAGGTTGAGGGAATCCACCGTTCTTTTAAGATGCTGCATATCGGCTGCTGAATACATCAGGCCTTCATAAATGTCCATTTCCTGCGCCTGGCAATAGCTTCCGGCCGGAATGAACAATAAAAGGATTAAGGCAGGTAATTTCATAACAGGGATCGTTTTGAAGAAGATGTTTTTATTCTCCTGATTCCATAACAGCTACAGGATTCGCTCTGCCGCCTCCACAGCGGTTTTCAGTCGCTGGTCATAATCCCCCCGGATATCCGCCCAGGGGATGCCGGCGTTCATCGCGATATCGCGGTAAATGTTGTAGAAGTATTCCCTTTCCGAAGGAAGCGGATGCTCGCGCAAGGGGTCGTCCGTCCAGGGGATATCTATATAGGTCAGCAGGTAAAGGTCATACTGCCGCTGCGCGATCATTTCGAGGATGCGCGGGTCGCATTCGCCGTATTTCGCTTCGCTCCATACTTTTATCACCTGCAGGTCCGTATCGCAAATGAGGATGTTGCCGGCACGGGCGGCTGTTTCGTCTTCCAGCCGCAGCTGGCCTTCCGCGATCTGTAAAAGGTCGTGCTGTTCGTACGGGCGGTTTAAATTTTCCAGGTATTCGCGCGCATATTCCCTCACCCATTCCGTGTTGAAATGTGCGGCCAGCTGTTCGCTGAGTGTGCTTTTGCCCGTTGATTCCGGGCCCATGACCACGATCCGCTTCAAGGGCGATTTTCGTTTAGCTGTTGACGGTAGAGCTTCCTCCAATGGAAATACCCGTTTACCGCAACAATGAAAAGGAATATTGTTAAAAGGGCCGTCAGCGCCAGGTGTTTGTAGAACAACAGCGGTACCGCCACAAAGTTGGAAATATTGAGGAATATCCAGTTCTCGATCTTCCTTTTCGCCAGAAGCCACATGCCGCTGCAGGCGGTAGCCGATACGAATGCATCCAGCACGGGAACATCTGAATCAGAGAAATTGCGCAGCAGCATATAAATAATACTCCAGCCAATAACTACTATGCCCACGGCAATGCCCAGCTCCCGGCGGTTCACAGCCGATATGCCCACGTGGCCGCCGGCCGGTGTGGTATTGCGGCTCCAGTTATACCAGCCATATATGCTCATGATGAAATAATAAGCGTTCAGCGCCGCTTCAGCGTACAGCTTAAAATGTACCTGCGCCAGCATATACGCATAGATGCCGGTGCTGATCAGTCCTGTGGGATATACCCATACGCTGTTCTGCCGCGAGCACAGCACGCTGATCACGCCAAAGAGCACCGCGATGCCCTCCAGCAACGTCATCTGCTGAAATCCTTTGATTACTTCCTGGTAGATCTGTTCCATACGTTATAAAAAAACGGGGCCGGCTATCAGCCCCGCGAATGAATGTTATTCCTTGTCGCCGATCAACAC
This sequence comes from uncultured Chitinophaga sp., assembly GCA_965653435.1. Classification (GTDB taxonomy): domain Bacteria; phylum Bacteroidota; class Bacteroidia; order Chitinophagales; family Chitinophagaceae; genus Chitinophaga. The sequence goes on along the minus strand of CBFHAF010000003.1, from coordinate 20,984 downwards.
ACCCGAAACATTCCAGAAGCTGAAGCTGCCGCCTTCCGGCTTACCCAGCGGGATCGCCACCTGCAGGGTATGTTTGCCCGGGGCCAGCTCGGGCAGCGGAATGTTTACCGGCAGGGTCAGCGTGCCGGGGCACCAGTTGCTCCTGCTCAGGTCCGATGACGATAAGCCGTTCCCGAAGTTGCCGGAAGCGGGGTTCAGCAAACGGTACGTGGCGCAGTCTTCCCTCCAGGGAAAGAAGTGATAGATCTTTTTGCCGTCCGCAAATATCTCGTTGAGCTTGGGATTGAACTCGTCGCCGCCGCCCCAGCCGCCATGGCCGGTGGTGATGTAACGCAGCTTCAGGTTCTTCACGCCCTGCGGCACGTCTACCGTTACGGTCAACGAATCTTCGCCGAAGAGCGTGGCATATTCCTGGCCGGCCATTTCCATGAGGTTGGTGGAGTTGAAAACGGGCATTACCCATTTTTTATTCTCCGTTACACTTTCGCTTTCGTAGCCGGGATGGTATTTGAAGCTGAGGCTGGCTATATGGCCGCCTTTGTCGTAGTTGCCGATATAGATGCCGATCCATACCTCGCCCTGCAGGCGCGGCAGCAGTTCGGAAATGTCCTGTTTGTATACGGCGGAATCGGCCCAGTCGTAACCTTTGATGCGGGCCTGGGCGTTGAAGTGCCTTACGCCGAAAGGTGTGAAGAAGCGCATCAGTTCCAGCGGCGCCACGTAGTTGTCTGTGGTGGCATAGCCCTGGTATTTTTTACCGTTGCGCCCGGTGAAGGCGGGCAAGGCCTGCGCGCCCTGCTGTAGGCCCTGCAGGAAAGTAACGGCTTTATCAACAGGGATCATGAATACGGAGCCGGTGCGGTCATACGCATCGCCGTTGGAATATTGAACCAGCTCGGCAAACAGGCGCTGCCCGGGTTTGGTGGCGGGCAGTTTCACTTTTTTCAGTATTACGGTGCCGCCTGCGAATTTGTAGGTCGCGTTCAATGTTTCCCCTGCCGGGTTTTTGATTTCGTTGCCCCAGCTGATCTGCTCGCGGTCGAAAACGGGCAGCGTGGTATAACGGCTTTCTATCACCTGGCGCTGATAAGTGGGCTCATCCACTATCTTCCCTTTATTGGCGGGCCAGTTCAGTTCATCGGCCGTTACCGTCCTGTATTCGATCTGCCTGGCATAGGTTTCCGAGTTGCCGTTGCGGATGGTCTTCAGCACGAGGCCCAGGCCGGGTGCGATCGTGATGGAGGGTGTACCCTTTATTTTAAGGTCGTTGGTATACCATACTTCGATGGTGTTGGAGCGGATGAAGACCTTCGCTTTTTTGCAGGTAATACCTGCGATGGTGTCTATCCCCGGGATCAGCTCCGGTTTTACATATTCCGAAAAAGGTTTCTTCAGCGTAAATATTTCCCCGTTGCTGCTGAGCATCTGGTAGCTGGCTTTTTCGCCGTAGTGGAGGAATTGCTGCTCTGTTTGCCTGCCGGCGGGCGCCAGCCTTACTTCCTTTCCTTTGATGTACAATTTCTGTTCCCCGCGCGATTCCTTCCCGTTGTTCTTAAAACCGTAAGTGATCACGGCTTCAGACTGCTGGGCAAACAAAGACGCACTGGTCATTGCCAATGCGCATCCCAATAAAATCCCTCTCATAGTCAGTTTTTAATGATTGCCGGGTGTAAAGCTAAGGATCAAAAACGAAAAAAGCGCAGCCTTAAGGCCGCGCTTCTAACACTATCATTCACTCAACTATGGCTTATTCTGCTTCAGCCACCACTTCTTTCACTTCCGGGATCATGCGCTTCATCATGCCTTCGATGCCGGCTTTGAGCGTGATCATGGAGGAAGGGCAGCCTGAACATGACCCTTGCAGCATCACGGTCACCACGCCTTCGTGGTAATCTTTGAACTGGATGGCGCCGCCGTCCATTTCCACTGCGGGTTTCACGTAGTTTTCGAGTAATTCCTTGATCCTTTGCACAACGTCGCTTTCGTCGCCGCTGAACACGGGGGTGGATACAATATCGTCTTCATTGATCACCGCGCGGTTGTCCTCCAGATATTCCTTCAGGAATTGTTTGATGGTGGGGATCACATCCGCCCAGTCTGTATCGTTGGTTTTGGTAAGCGTCACGAAGTTGCTGCAGATGAATACGCCCCTGATGAAGGGGAAAGTAAACAGTTCGGCGGCCAGGGGTGATGGGGTGGTGCTGGCAGCATCAGGGAAATCGATGGATTTATTCGGATAAAGGAGCTTGTTCACCACAAACTTCATCGTTTCCGGGTTCGGCGTCATTTCCGTATAGATACTGATAATTGGATTTCCTGTTTTAATCATTATATACAATTTTCTCCTGCAAAATTAACAAAAAATGGCGATAGTTGGGGCGTTTAATCTTGCAGTGTTGGGAAAGCCGTCTATTTTTGCAGCATGGTACACACGAAATCCCTTCAAGCCCGTAAAAGGATCGCGCTGATTGCACACGACCACAAAAAAGCGGAATTACTGGAATGGGCTGTTTACAACAAAACGGTGCTCACACGGCATGAACTGTACGCCACCGGCACAACCGGCAAGCTGCTGGAAGAAGCCCTGGACGTATCTGTCAGGAAACTGCTGAGCGGCCCGCTTGGCGGCGACCAGCAGATCGGTGCGGCCGTTGCGGAAGGGCGAATTGATGTGATCATCTTTTTCTGGGACCCGATGGAAGCGCTGCCCCACGACCCGGACATCAAAGCCCTGCTGCGGCTGGGCGTGGTCTGGAACATTCCCATGGCCAGCAATCGTGCCTCGGCGGACTTCCTCATGACCTCGCCCCTCATGCACCAGGAGTATACCGCTATCCTGCCGGATTACAGCCAGTACCTCGGCCGGAAGGTATAACCGGCGCAATCCATCAATAATTCCACTTTAAATTCCTGTGAAAAGGGCTGGTTTTCCGGCCGGAAGTGCTTTTTTGTCCAAAATTGATAGGATTTTACCATCCCCTCCGGGTATGACATAAAGCATGGTGAGAGCTTGGTGAAAGCATGGTGAAGAGAAGGAGAAGAAAGCGAAAATACTACCGGTGGGCGCTGTTGTAATGTTCTTTCAGCAGGTCCTCCCCGAAGTCGTTCTTCAGGTCGCGGAATGTAGTGTGCACATGGTTCCCGTTGTTTTGGGTGTTATCATATTCTATAATGAAGGTCGGGCCCTGGATGCGGTAATAATGGCCGGTACCCCAGGCATTGCCGCCGGCCCAGGCGAAATGGACGTTCTCCCAGCCTGCGCCGGCTATCTCTTTCCAGATAATATCCGCCATCAGTTTTGTATAGCGGTCCACATACACTGCCACCAGCATTTTCAGCTGCTGTTGCTGGGCCGGGGTAAATTTGGCGAATCCCAGGCCGGGAGGTTCCTGCAGCCAGGCTTTCCTTTTATTGCCGGTGATAATGTCTGCCGGGGCTTTTTCCGCTACCACGGCTTCTTTCCGCTGCTGCCCGTTCAGGCCCTCCAGCAGGCTGAAGGCCAATGCAGCTTCTTCTTTCAGTATCTGCAGCCCTTTCTTCGGCCCGTCGGGCACAACAGCCGGGTTGGAACCCATAAACATCGGGCTGCCGGCCATCCATTTGTTTTCCAGGGCGGAAAAGTTCAGTGAGAGGTGATGCCCTTCCACCCGCCAGCCCCAGGGCTTGCCCGCCGCGGGGTCGCCGAAAACGGAAAAGTAATATTTACCCGGGTCGCGGTATTCGTCGCTTTCCCCGCGGCCTTCCAGTGCGCGCAGTACGTATTCCAGCTGTACAATGGCGGTGGCTTTCGTATAACCGTTGCTGCTCATGCAGCGTTTCAGCAGGTTATAAGCGGCGGCGCGCTGCTTATCGTTCATTTCTTTCAGGGGAAGGCCCTTCCGGGGGCGGGGCACAAAATGCCAGTTGAATCGCTCGGCGTCTTCCCAGCTGAACTGCACTTTCGCCCGCAAACCCGTGTCCAGGGTACGTAAGAATTGCTGTGCGGCTTTCTCCGGCGTTTGCGCGGAAGCCTGTAAGCCAAAGATGAAAAGCGCTGTGAAAAGGAAGGTATTTTTCATGTTCGTGGAATCTGCTATGGTAAAATACAAATCTTTTTGCGGCAGTTCCGGTGAAAATTACCGTGGGATGCCTGCAGCTTCCCACGGTGCCAATGCTATTCTTTTCAAGGCCGCTATTTGGCCAGCCAAACGGACCCCAGCCTTTTGAACGAGCCCTGTTTCAACCTGATGAAATTCTTAAAAATGTGATCGTTCCCGCCGCCGTTCATGATCTTGTTGAAATCAACCACATCAGACGGGTTGGGATAAATATTCCTTACTTCCGTATTTTTTGCACTGCCCGGTCTTGCTTTTGATATGTAACAGCCTGATCCGCATTTGGGATTTGCCGGTTTGAATTCTATTTTCGCAGTTTACGGTTTTAAAGTTTTCAGGAAATGGTGAAGCACTTATTGGCAGGATTGTTACTCTTTGGCCTCGTGTGGCAAACAAACGCACAGCAGCCGCCCAAGCGGGAGCTGCGCGCCGTGTGGATCGCGACCATCGAGAATATCGACTGGCCGTCGCGCAAGGGGCTGAGCGCGGAAGAACAGAAACGCGAATTTACCGAGCTGCTGGACCAGCACCAGCGCAACGGCATAAACGCGATCGTGTTCCAGGTAAGGCCCGCGGCGGATGCTTTTTATCCTTCACCTTACGAGCCCTGGAGCGAGTACCTTACCGGCAGGCAGGGCCTCCCGCCTATCCCGTATTACGATCCCCTGGAGTTCATGATCTCGGAAACGCATAAACGCGGCATGGAGTTCCACGCCTGGTTCAATCCCTACCGCGCCGTGGCCAACACCCGCTCCAGCAGCATCGCCGCCAATCATATCACCCGCACCAAACCCCAGTGGTTCCTCACTTACGGGGATAAAAAATATTTCGACCCCGGCATTCCCGAAGTACGCAATTACGTTACCGACGTGATCCGCGATGTGGTGAAACGGTACGATGTGGACGCCATTCACTTCGACGATTACTTTTACCCCTACCGCATTCCAGGCCGCGACTTCCCGGACAACAACTCTTACCGCCTCTATGGCAAGGGCCGTTACCTGGACGAATGGCGCCGATTTAATGTGGACACCATTATCCAGATGCTCAGTTCCGTCATCAAAGCCGAAAAGCCCTGGGTGAAATTCGGCATCAGCCCCTTCGGCGTATGGCGCAACCGCGACCAGGACCCTGAAGGTTCCGCTACCCGGGCGGGCGTTACCAACTACGACGACCTGTATGCGGACGTGATCAAATGGCAGCGCCTGGGCTGGATAGATTACCTGACCCCGCAGCTGTACTGGGAATTCGGCCACCGCCTGGTGCCTTATGAAGTAGCCGTAACCTGGTGGGCGCAGCATGCCTACGGGCGGCATATGTACATCGGCCATGCGCCTTACCGCATCGGCAGTACCGCCGGCTGGAAAGATCCCCGGGAAATGGGCCGCCAGATCAATGCAGCCCGTTCGCTGGCCACGGTGCAGGGCAGCGTGTTCTTCAGCTCCAAATCCTTTAACGGCAACCCGCTTGGTTTCGAAGATACTTTACGCAACCACCTCTATCATTACCCCGCGCTGCGGCCTACCATGCCCTGGCTGGATAATTCCGCACCGAAAGCGCCCTATTTCACAGACGCCTTCGAAAAGCCGGAGGGGCTGGAGATCCGCTGGGCAGACGATGATACCGCGCAGCAGACGAAACAATATGTGCTGTACCGTTTTACGGATAAGGAAGTGGTGAATGTGAACGACCCGACGAAGATCATCGCGATCGTGCAGCAGATGCCTGACCCCGTGCATATGGACAAAACATATATTAAAGGGCAGGGATATATTTATATAGTTACCGCTCTTGACCGTATGCAGAATGAGAGTATGATCAGCGATCCGCTCAGGGTAGAAATCGTGAACGGCAGGCCCAGGTTCGAGTTCGAGCCCTGATCCTTAGAGTTTTACACAACTTATTACCAGGCCGGGAATTGCTCCCGGCTTTTTTTGTCCGGAGGGGGCTTCGGACGGGGTTCAATTTTTATTTATTTCAAATGAAAGTACGGCGATTTTTAAGTTTTTCTAAATTTTAGCCCTTTAATAGAACTTTATGTAAAAAATACCGCATTCCTTTAGTATCTTTAAACCGTTCCCAAAGCAATTACGGTACCTAAGCCTGGAGCATTAGCGCCTGCCGGGAGGAGTGTATCTGATAAAAAGGAAAAAATCTAAAGCCAATGGAAAAAGTGAGCCAAGAGCAGGGTTTGTATCGTGCAGAATTTGAACATGATGCGTGCGGTACGGGCTTTACCGCCCACATTAAAGGTAGGAAGTCGCACCAGATCATTCGTGATGCATTGACCATGCTGGAAAATATGGAGCATCGCGGTGCCTGCGGCTGCGAGCGTACTACCGGTGATGGCGCCGGCATTCTTATTCAGATGCCCCATGAATTCCTGTACGCGGAATGTTTGAAATTAGGCATCAAACTTCCTGAAACCGGTAAATACGGTGTGGGAATGGTATTTTTCCCGAAAGAACCGCGCTGGCGCGAAGAGTGCCGCGAGATCATACAGCGCTGCGCTGAAAAGCTGGGCCTTGAGATCCTCGGTTACCGCAAGGTTCCCGTTCGCCCCGATGGCATCGGCGAAACCGCGCTGAGCGTGGAGCCGGAGATCGAACAGCTGTTCATCGCCTGCCCCTACTCTATTTCAGACCCGGAAGAGTTCGAACGCAAACTGTTCGTACTGCGTAATTATATTACCAAAACCGTTCGCAACTCTATCCCGAAAGATAAAGCGGAGATCTATTTCGCTTCGCTTTCCTGTAAAACGATCGTATACAAGGGCCAGCTGACCACTTACCAGGTAGGCCATTATTATACCGACCTGCGCGACGAGCGCATGGTATCCGCATTCGGGCTGATCCACAGCCGTTTTGCCACCAATACCTTCCCCAGCTGGAAGCTCGCGCATCCTTTCCGCTACATCGCCCACAACGGTGAGATCAACACGCTGAAAGGCAACCTGAACTGGCTGCGCGCAGGCGAGAACAGCTTTGTGACCAAATACTTCACCCCGGAGGAAATGGAGATGCTGTCGCCCATCGTGGACGAAGGCCAGTCAGACTCCGCCTGCCTGGATAATGTGATCGAACTGCTGAACCTTACCGGCCGCTCATTACCCCACGTAATGATGATGCTGATCCCCGAAGCATGGGACGGCAACGAAGCCATGGACCCGGTGAAGAAAGCATTCTACGAATACCACGCTTCCCTCATGGAGCCCTGGGACGGCCCGGCTTCCATCTCCTTCACGGATGGCAAGATCATCGGCGCCACCCTGGACAGGAACGGCCTCCGCCCTTCCCGCTTCGTGGTAACGAAAGACGACCGGGTGATCATGGCCTCCGAAGCAGGCGTGCTGCCCATCGATCCGAAAAATGTAAAAGAAAAAGGCCGTCTCCAGCCGGGCAAAATGTTCGTGGTGGATATGGAACAGGGCCGCATCATCGGCGACGAAGAGCTGAAACAGGGCATTTGCTCCCAGCAGCCTTACGCCGAATGGCTCAATAAATATAAGATCAGGCTGGACGAGCTCCCCGAGCCCCGCGTAACTTTCACGCACCTGGAGCACGACCAGATCTTTAAATACCAGCGCGCTTTCGGTTATTCCACCGAAGACCTGGAAACCATCATCGCGCCGATGGCCATCGACGGCAAAGAGCCGATCGGTTCCATGGGTACGGATGTGCCCCTGGCCATCCTCAGCGATCAGCCGCAGCACATCAGCAGCTACTTCAAGCAGCTGTTCGCACAGGTTACCAACCCGCCCATCGATCCCATCAGGGAAAGGCTGGTGATGAGCCTGGCCACTTTCCTGGGCAACAACGGTAATCTTCTCGACGAAGATCCGATGCACTGCCACAGCATTGCGCTGCCGCACCCGATCCTGAACAACTACGAGCTGGAGAAGATCCGCAGTATAGACACCGGCATCTTCCAGGCCAAAACACTGCATACCTATTTCAAGGCAGACGGTAAGCCCGGCTCCCTCGAAAAAGGCCTCGCGCGCCTCTGCCGCTACGCCGTGGATGCAGTGGAAGACGGCTTCGAAGTGGTGATCCTCTCCGACCGTGCGATAGATTCCGAGCATGCTCCCATTCCTTCGCTGCTGGCGCTTTCCGCCGTACACCACCACCTCATCCGCAAAGGTTACCGCGGCCAGGTAGGCCTGGTAGTGGAAGCCGGCGACGTTTGGGAAGTGCATCACTTCGCCTGCCTGCTCGGTTTCGGCGCCACCGCCATCAACCCTTACCTGGCGCTCAGCACCATCCGCGACATGCGCCTGAAAGGCAAGCTGCAAACGGAGCTGGACGTAGACAAACTGAAAAAGAATTATATCAAGGCCATCTGCGAAGGGCTCCTCAAAGTGTTCTCCAAGATGGGCATCTCCACCCTGCAATCTTATCAGGGTGCGCAGATCTTCGAAATACTCGGTATCAATAAAACCGTGGTGGACAAATATTTCACCGGCGCCGTTTCCCGCATCCAGGGTATGGGCCTCGATGAAATTGCACAGGAAACACTCGCCAAACACTGGACCAGCTACGGCCGGAAAGACACACCGGTTCAGCGCCTGAGCACCGGCGGCGTGTACCAGTGGAAACGGAAAGGGGAATTCCACCTTTTTAATCCCACTACCATCCACCTGCTGCAGTATTCCACCCGCATGAACGACTACGGCATTTTCAAGAAATATTCCAAAGCTGTAAACGACCAGAGCGAAAAAGCAGCCACGCTGCGCAGCATGTTCACCTTCAAACGCAACCGCAACCCGGTGCCGCTGGAAGAAGTGGAATCTGCTGAAAGCATCCTGAAACGTTTTGCCACCGGCGCCATGAGCTTCGGTTCCATCAGCCACGAAGCGCACTCCACGCTGGCTGTGGCCATGAACCGCATTGGCGCGAAAAGCAATACCGGCGAGGGCGGTGAAGATGAAATGCGTTATGAATTATTGCCCAACGGCGATTCCATGCGCTCCGCCATCAAACAGGTAGCATCTGCCCGCTTCGGGGTTACCAGCTACTACCTCACGAATGCCGACGAACTGCAGATCAAAATGGCACAGGGCGCCAAGCCCGGCGAGGGCGGCCAGCTGCCTGGCCATAAAGTGGACGACTGGATCGGGAAAGTGCGTCATGCCACGCCCGGTGTAGGCCTGATCTCTCCCCCGCCGCACCACGATATTTATTCCATCGAAGACCTGGCGCAGCTGATCTTTGACCTGAAGAACGCTAACCGCGCAGCGCGCATCAGCGTGAAACTGGTATCCAAAGCAGGCGTAGGCACCATAGCCGCGGGCGTTGCCAAAGCGCATGCCGATGTGATCCTCGTTTCCGGCCACGACGGCGGAACGGGCGCATCTCCTATCAGCTCTATCAAACACGCAGGGCTGCCCTGGGAACTGGGCCTGGCTGAAACACACCAGACGCTCGTTCGCAACAAGCTCCGCAGCCGCGTGACCGTGCAGACGGACGGCCAGCTGAAAACCGGCCGCGACATCGCCATCGCCACATTGCTCGGCGCTGAAGAATGGGGCGTAGCCACCGCGGCGCTGGTGGTGGAAGGCTGCATCATGATGCGCAAATGCCATCTGAACACCTGCCCGGTAGGCGTTGCCACGCAAGACCCGGACCTGCGCAAACGCTTCAACGGCACAGCAGACGCCGTGGTGAACTTCTTCCACTTCCTCGTGGCCGAGTTCCGCGAGATCATGGCCGAGTTGGGCTTCCGCACCGTGCAGGAAATGGTTGGCCAGGTGGAAGTGCTGAAAGTACGCGAGAACATTACACACTGGAAATACAAACACCTGGACCTCTCCCCCGTACTGTACCGCGAACCGGCTTCAGACGAAACCGGCCTCTACAAACAGGAAGAGCAGGACCACGGCCTGGCCGAAGTACTGGACTGGCAGCTGCTTAAAGCCGCCAAACCCGCGCTGGAAAACAAAACCAGGGTATACGGCACTTACAAGGTGAAGAACACGGACCGCACCGTCGGCACCATTCTTTCCAACGAAATTTCCAAACGCTACAAGAGCGAAGGATTACCGGAAGATACCATTCACAATAAATTCACCGGTTCGGCCGGCCAGAGCTTTGGCGCATTCAACACCAAAGGTGTAACGCTGGAGCTGGAAGGCGAAGCGAACGATTACTTCGGCAAAGGTCTTTCCGGCGCCAAGCTGATCCTGTACCCTTCCAACGAAGCGGGCTTCAAAGCGGAAGAGAACATCATCGCGGGCAACGTGGCGCTTTACGGCGCAACATCCGGCGAGGCGTACATCCACGGTAAAGCCGGCGAACGTTTCTGCGTGCGCAACTCCGGCGCTACCGTTGTAGTGGAAGGCACCGGCGACCACGGTTGTGAATACATGACCGGCGGTAAAGCAGTCATCCTCGGTGAAACCGGCCGCAACTTCGGCGCGGGCATGAGCGGTGGTATCGCTTACGTGTACGATGTGAAAGGGACTTTCGCGGCACAGTGCAACCTGGACATGATAGACCTGGACCCGGTAGCGGAAGAAGACGCCGCCATCCTCCAGGACCTGATCACTAAACATCACGCTTATACGAACAGTACAGTGGCCAAGTTCATCCTGAAAGACTGGGAGAACCAGCTGCGCCACTTCGTGAAGGTGTTCCCGAAAGAATACAAGGCTGCCCTCAAAGCGGCTGCCACAAAGGGAGTGAAGCACAAAGCGTAACAAACAAATTTTTAAAGAGGACAAGCAGAGACAGATATGGGCAAACCAACAGGATTTCTGGAATTTACACGGGAGCTTCCCGGTAAAGCTGATCCCAAAAACAGGGTGAAGCACTATAACGAATTCGTAGAGCGGTTCAGCGAACCGAAGCTCAACGAACAGGCGGCACGCTGCATGAACTGCGGCGTACCCTTCTGCCACAGCGGTTGCCCGCTGGGTAACGTGATCCCGGAATTTAACGATGCCGTTTACCGGAAAGACTGGCAGGAAGCATACGACGTGCTGACCTCCACCAACAACTTCCCGGAATTTACAGGGCGCATTTGTCCTGCTCCCTGCGAAAGCGCCTGTGTGCTGGGCATCAACCAGCCGCCGGTGGCCATCGAGGAGATCGAAAAACATATTATTGAAGTTGCTTTCGATAAAGGCCTGGTGAAAGCCAAAACGCCGCGCGTGCGTACCGGCAAAAAAGTAGCCGTGATCGGCTCAGGCCCCGCAGGCCTTGCCGCCGCCGCACAGCTCAACTATGCCGGCCATAACGTGACCGTGTTCGAAAGGGACGACAAGCCCGGCGGGCTTCTCCGCTATGGCATTCCCGATTTCAAACTGGAGAAATGGGTGATAGACCGCAGGATCACGCTGATGGAAGAAGAAGGGATCGAATTCCGCTGCAATGCGAATGTAGGCGTGAACGTAAGCGTGAACGACCTGCTGCGCGAATACAATGCCGTAGTGCTGGCGGGTGGTTCCACCATCCCCAGGGACCTGGCCATTCCCGGCCGTGAGCTGAAAGGCGTGCACTTTGCGATGGACTTCCTGAAACAGCAGAATAAAAGAGTGAGCAAGCTGAAAGTGGAAGGAGAAGATATTCTTGCCAAAGGAAAGAACGTAGTGGTAATAGGCGGCGGCGACACCGGTTCAGACTGTGTGGGCACCTCCAACCGCCATGGCGCGGTAAGCGTTACGCAGCTTGAACTGCTGCCGAAACCTCCCGGCGAAAGAACACCGTTCATGCCCTGGCCCACTTACCCGATGGTGCTGAAAACATCTTCTTCCCACGAGGAAGGCGCGGACCGCAAATGGGCCATCGCTACAAAAGCTTTCCTGGGTGACGATAAAGGCAACCTGAAAGGTTTGCTGCTGGTGGACCTGCAATGGACGCTGGGCGAAAACGGCGCACCCGCGAGGTTTACCGAAGTACCCGGCTCAGAAAGAGAAGTTCCCTGTGAGCTCGCTTTCCTGGCAATGGGCTTTTTACACCCGCAGCAGAAAGGAATGCTGGAAGACCTCGGCGTTGAAACAGACGACCGCGGCAATGTGAAAGCGACGGAAAAAGCTTACCAGACCTCCATCCCCAAAGTGTTTGCAGCCGGCGACATGCGCCGCGGGCAATCCCTCGTGGTATGGGCGATCAGTGAAGGACGCGAATGCGCGAGAAAGGTGGATGAATTCCTGATGGGCAGTTCCCAGCTGGAAAGCAAGGACCATTCGCTGATGTTCCTGTCAATGTAAATTCGAATTTTTTAAGTCTTCTCATAAGCAGGTTTAGATTTTGTTGTAACCTTCAGCCGGGCCGGGTTTTTACCCGGCCTTTACTTTTCCATTAACGCCGGGCCGCTCATGAATTTGGTATAGTTTTTATTTGTTAAATTTATACTACCTAATCAAACTGAAATTCTATGCGTTGGCAAGGACGCCGTCAAAGCGGTAATGTTGAAGACCGTCGCGGTTCGCGCGGGGGCCTGGTGGCAGGCGGTGGCATTGGCGCCATCGTGATCGCCGTTATTATCTATTTTCTCGGCGGCGACCCCTCGCAGGTCATAGACATGCAGCAGCAGGCCGGCCCGCAGCAACAGTTATCCCCCGAACAGCAGGCTGCGGAAGCGCAGGCGGACTCTTTGGTGCGGGTAGTGCTTGCGGAAACGGAAGACGTATGGAACAAGGAATTCGCCAAGATGAACCTGCAATATGCCGAGCCGAAGCTGATCCTGTTCTCCGGTCTCGTGGAATCCGCCTGCGGCAATGCCTCCTCTGCTTCCGGACCATTCTATTGCCCGGCAGACCGGCAGGTTTACATCGACCTGTCTTTCTACGACGAATTACATAAGCTCAACGCCACGGGCGACTTTGCGATGGCTTATGTAGTAGCCCACGAAGTAGGCCACCATGTGCAGAACCTGCTCGGCATTTCCGAAAAGGTACAGGCGCAGCGCAGCCGCCTCAGCGAAACGGAATACAACAAACTTTCCGTGAAACTGGAGCTGCAGGCCGATTTCCTCGCCGGGCTCTGGGCGCATCACACTTCAAAACTGCAAAACGTCATAGAACCCGGCGACATAGAGGAAGCGCTCAACGCCGCCAATGCCATCGGCGACGACCGGCTGCAGAAACAATCCCGCGGCTACGTAGTGCCCGATGCATTCACCCATGGAACATCCGCCCAGCGTATGTACTGGTTCAAGAAAGGATTCGAGACCGGGGATATGCGCCAGGGCGACACCTTCAATAGTACACAATGAAAAAACAGGTAATCTGGAAAGCGCTGCATTACCAGATGATGGAATACTGCAACGTGGAGATCACGGAAACGGATATACGCATAGACGGTTCCATTGTAGGTTTCGGGGACGACACTCCTTTTTCCGTAACCTACGACATCATTACAGACCGCAACTGGGAAGTGACCGCGCTCGAAATGGCCGTTGAGCGTTCCGGCGACTGTTCCTGGATCTCCATCCAGCGCGACCCTGACGGTAAATGGACACAAAGCGGCCACGCCCGCCCCGAATGGTACGAATGCACCGACATAGATATTTCCCTCACCCCCTTCACCAATACCCTGCCCATCCGCCGCCTGGACCTGCCGCTGTACGACAGGCGGGAGCTGCAGGTGCTTTACATCAACGTTTTCGACAACGAGATCAAACCCGTTACCCAGCGGTACACGAGGCTGGCGGAGGATAAATATCTTTACGAAAGCGTGCCGAAGGACTTCAAAGCGGAGATCACCGTGGATGAAGACGGGCTGGTGCTGGATTACGCCGGGCTCTTCCAGCGTATCAGCTCCTAAAGTTTATAATGTTTCTTCAGCAGGAACAGGTACGAACCCGGCATATGGTGGATGAACACATTCTTACCATCGTAAGGGAATTTCTGATGGTACTCCGCATCGGCCATCAGGATCACCGGGGTACCGCAGGTCATATAATTATTGCTGAAAACATACGCGGGCTGTTTCAGCTGCTTCAGATGTTTGTGTGATATCTTATACACAAATCTCCCCAGGTACTTCTGAAACCTGCGCACAGAGCGGTTTGTAGTGCGCTGCATCTTGTTGTATACGCTCCGGGCATACCACCGCACAATGAGGTTTTGCTGTTTCAGCTGCTTATCCACATTCAGGAACGGGTTGATCGTATTAAAATCCTGTTTTGCCTGGAGCGACAAAGGCGTTTCCGGCACCCAGTCCTCATTGCTCACCACCCGCATTCCCCAGCCGTTGGCCGTAATATTTTCGAAGTCGTACGCATAATACAGGTTGCCTGGTTTCGGCGCTGCGCTGCAATAGGTTTTATACCGGATGCCCTCCGGCATGCCGGGCAGATATTCAAGGTAAGAACGTGTGAGGAAAGCGATGGCGCCTCCCTGGCTGTGCCCGGCTATGAGGAATTCTTTCACGCCCTGCGCATATAATTCTTTTACGTGTTTTACGATATCGGGCGCCATAAAACCCAGGGCAATCGTCCACCCGGCATGCACATATGCGGTGCTGTCGTTGCCGGCCAGCTTATAATCCCAGTGGGTGGAATCGTTTAATTGCAAAGTGCCTTTGGCGGGTATCATGGCGGCATAAAAATTCGCCAGCCAGCTTACGTCTTTCGGGATGGTGCCGCGGATGCGGATCACGCCTACGCCGTCGCTGCGTTTCCAGACGGCGAACTGGTTATAGAAGCCTACTTCGGGGGAAAGATATACGAGGGTGAAATTATCGGTAGGGCGTTTGTTGAACGTCGCGCTGTCGCCGCGTTCGGGGAGGCTCATCAGCTCTAAATATTCTTTCGCGTCAAAACCTGGTTTCAGTTGCTGTGCCTTAAGCGGGAAATAGATACAGGATAACAGGATCCATAAAAGCGGGCGCATGCGTTTTTTTGTAAACATAACAAAAAAGGAGTTCTATTGTTGATAACCCGTAAATTGCAAAATTGATACCATTCATCTGAACTGCCATGCTTACTATTTCCACCGCCGCTCCTGAACAGATACATATCATACGCGAAATTGCGCATGCCACCTGGCCCGTTACTTTCGGCCATATTCTCACCTCGGAGCAGATCGTCTATATGCTGAACATGATGTACAGCGAAGCTTCCCTGCTGGACCAGATAAAGAATAAAGGCCACATTTTCCTGCTGGCTCAGGCTGATGGCGTGTTTGGCGGGTATGCTTCCTACGAGCTGAATTACAAGGGCAAACCGGTATCAAAGTTGCATAAGATCTACGTGCTGCCGCAAATGCAGGGGAAGAACATGGGCAGGGCGCTGCTGGATGAAGTGGCGGCCATTGCCCGCAAAGCGGGGATGAAATATCTTTCGCTGAATGTGAACCGCGAGAACAACGCGGTAGGATTTTATGAACGCGCCGGTTTCGTAAAAACAGGCGAAGAAGATATCGATATCGGGAACGGCTATTTTATGAATGATGCCGTGATGCAAATGACGTTATAACGAGGCTATGATACAACTTAAGCACCTGATGCCAATTCTGGCGGTGACCGTTCTCCTGTTCACCGCTTCCTGTTCGCGCAAAATAACGCAGGCGGGAAAAGCGTCTTACTACGCGGATAAATTCCAGGGCCGTAAAACCGCCAGCGGTGAAACGTTCCGCCAAAACCGGATGACGGCGGCTCATCAGACCCTTCCATTCGGCACCAAGGTAAAAGTCACCAACCTGTCCAACGGCAAAACCGTGAAAGTGCGCGTGAACGACCGCGGGCCTTTCGTGGCCGGCAGGATCATCGACCTCTCCAGAAAAGCAGCCCGCAAGCTGGGGATGACGCAGGCGGGAGTCGCCAACGTAAAGATCAGATACAAGAAAAAACGCTGAGTAAATCCATCAGTTCCAATGGCCCCGGCGTTAATTCTCTATTAAAAAACCTCCCTCTGCCGTTTCTTTTAACAAATTTTCGTCATATATTCGGGTAAAGTGATGTGTTCACCTATGGATAACTGGTTTTCCCTTCCTACCGTTTCCGATGAACGCCCTCCGATGACCAACTTGCCCGCTTACCCGGATTTTACCCTTTCCCTTTCCGGCAATGAATGGCGACAGGCAGAATTCATAAACATCAGCAAACTGTGTACAGTTGGCGAGGAGGTGGATGAGATCAAAGAAGTATGGATCAATCACAGCCGGGAACTTGCTGACGGCATCCGTTCGTTTCATCGTCTTCATATCCGGCGCCAGATCGGCGCAGCGGAACTGTTCATTCCCTTATATGAACTGAAATCCATCCTCCGCAGCCATACCCTCGGCAGCATTGCGCTCGACGACCGCCCCGGTTTTGTAAAACACGGCTTTGCGCTCAATACCCCCACCGGTTATTTTTACGGGCTTGAAGAAAACGGCATCGTCAGGTCCCTGGGCGTGCATACCGCCACCGGCCTTGCGGACCGCGAAATTGCCCGCCTCGTAAAAAACTTTTCCCTGATTTACGTACATTGGTGTAACTGTAACATCCTAACACCCTGATCTCATGAACATTTCTCTCGGCAGGGTGGTCATTCTCGTGGAAGACTACGATGCCGCATTACTTTTTTACGAAAAAAATCTCGGCGCCAGAAAGATCGTGGATTATACCGCCGGCAACCAGCGTTTCCTGCATATCGGCTTCAGCGGAGGTGGCGCAGGCATCTGGTTCCTCGCGGCAGACGGACCGGAACAGGAATCCCTTATCGGCAACCAAACACACCAGCAGCCAACACTGGTAATGTATACGGACGAATTCGAAAACCTGTACGAACGCCTCCGCAAAAACGGCGTTACCATCAACCGCCCGCCAGTGTACGGACCAGACAGCTGGTACCTGCATTTCCTGGACCTTTACGGAAATGAGATCGTGCTGGTACAAATCATCGCCTGATACCCGCCGTCTCTCAGTCAATTGTCACTTTTCCCCGCCGCGCTTGCATCTGCGGCGGCTGTCTGTTTTATTTGTAAGCATGAATAAGATAAGCTACTCTTTCCTGCTGCTGGCTGCGCTGGCATCAGGCCATACCTTGCGGGCGCAATCCCCTGCCACGGAAGTGGTGCTGCCCGGCTTTACGGCTTATGCCGTTCCCGAAGAAAAAGGCGTCGACATCTCCGGCAGGCGCGGGGTTGTAAGCTGGACGGACAGTTCCAACACCGTCAATTTTTATTTCCATGCGGCAAACACAGGCACGCTGAAAGTCGCACTGCAAGCCAAAAGCGATGCCCCGGCCAAAATACGCGTAAGCGTAAACGGCACGGAGAAGATCATCAGCATTCCCGCCGGTGCAGACTACGCTGCCATCCCCGCGCTGCAGACCAAGCTGAAACAGCCGGGCTTCTACACCATTTCGCTGAAAGGCCTGGAAAAACAAGGTTCCGTATATGCGGATGTGAAGGGGGTAACGCTGGAAGGCGCCGCCACAAAGGACATCCAGTTCAATCCCAAGCCCTGGCGCCGTTCGGCTTCGGTGCACCTGAACTACACTGCCCCGGAAGGCACGGAAGTGGAATGGTTCTACGGCGAAATAAAAGTGCCGGAAGGCGAAGATAAGCTCGGCACTTATTTTATGTCCTGCGGCTGGCACCGCGGTTATTTCGGCATGCAGGTGAACAGCCCGACCGAAAGAAGGATCATCTTTTCCGTTTGGGATTCCGGCAAAGAGCCTGACGACCGTGCCAAGGTAAAATACGAAGACCAGGTAACGCTGCTGGGTAAAGGCGACAGTGTGGTAGCGCACGGCTTCGGCGGCGAAGGCACCGGTGGCCACAGCCATTGGGTGTACAACTGGAAAGCCGGCGAAACCTATAAATTCCTGATGCACGCGGTGCCTGTTGGTACTACCACGCAATACACCGCATACTTCTACGTGCCCGAGCATAAAGAATGGAAAATGATCGCGAGCTTCCGTGCGCCCAAAGACGGCAAGTATATGGGCCACCTTTATTCTTTCCTCGAAAATTTCAGCTTCGAGAACGGCTTTCAATACCGCAAAGGTTATTACGGTAATCACTGGGTGAAATCCAGCAAAGGCGAATGGATCGAGCTCACCAAAGCCCGCTTCACCAACGACGCCACGGCCCGAGCGAAAGACCGCCTGGATTTCGGCGGTGGCTCCGAGAATGGCATGTTTTATCTCTGGACGGCCGGCTTCATACCTGCTGATGCCAAACTGGGCGATATTTTCGAACGAGCGCCGCTGGGTAAAGCGCCTGAGATCGAGCTGCCTAAATTCTGATTTTCAATTCTTTTTATACTAAAAGGCTTGCTTCGGCAGGCCTTTTTTGTCAAACAAACCCGTCATGATGTAAAATATATTTTACATTTTGTAAAATATACCTACCTTTATGGAAATTACTCACCATGAAACCGAAATATCTCTTGCCGCACATTTACAAAAAGATCGGATGGGTTATTACCATACCTTTTCTGCTATACGCGATTTATTCTTATATCCTGGGCAACATCTTCAGTCTGCCTTATGAAGCAGACAGCGTCGAAAGCGACTTCCCCCTGCTCGGTACCATCATCCTGATCGGGTTGCTGGGGGGCTTGCTGCTCGTGTCGTTCAGCAAAGAAAGAACGGAAGACGAATACATCGGCCGCTTACGGATGGAATCCCTGCAACTGGCGGTGATCATCAACTACATCCTGCTGATACTCGCGGCCCTGTCGCTTTTCGGGCTGGACTTCCTTTCGGTGATGGTCTACAACATGTTCACTATCCTGCTGATCTTCATTATCCGTTTCAATTTTTTACTGTACCGCAACAAGCATGCTTATGAAAAACAGCATTAAGGTGGAACGCGCCCGGAAGAATCTCACGCAGGACGAATTGGCGCGCCTGACGGGCGTTTCACGGCAAACCATCAACACCATCGAATCCAATAAATATGTGCCTTCCACCATTCTGGCCCTGAAAATTTCGAGGGTGTTCGAAAAGCCGCTGGAGCAGATCTTTGAACTGGAAGAAGGAGATTAGGTTCCGGCTTCTTTTCCTTGCTCGGCCGCCGTTGTGTCACTCACTTCGGCGGCTGTGCTTTTTTCATCGCAGACAATGTTCTATTTTAGCATAAAATACCCCGGTATGGCCAAACATGCACTGCTGCCGATTCCAGACGCAATCAATCCTTTCAGGGTACGTAAGCAACGGCTGATGAATTTTAACCCGGTAACCGCCACTACCACCCGTAAACCAGTTGACCATGTGCGCATCACCGTATTTGAATATTCTGCCGCTACGGTTAACGAAGAAGTAATGGAAAAAGCCTCGGACTGTTTCCGCTTCCGCGAAACGGACTGCATCAAATGGATCAATGTGGATGGTATCCGGCGGGAAGATGTGGAAGCCATCTGTAAAAATTACAGCATTCACTTCCTGCTGATGGAAGATATTCTCAGCGAAGGCCAGCGCGCCAAGATGGACGAGATCGGGGACAACCTTTTCTGCCTGCTGCCCATGATGTATTTCCAGGCGGAAAGCTCCACGGTGAACCAGGAACAGGTGAGCATCGTGTTAGGTAAAAACGTAGTCATCTCTTTCCAGGACGATCCGGACCGCGACGTGTTCAACCCCATCCGCGACAGGCTGCGCACCGGCGGTACCAAGCTGCGCACGTCAGGCGCCGATTATCTTTTTTATTCCCTGCTCGATGTTATCGTGGATAATTATTTCCAGGTGATGGATAACCTGGGCGAAAGGATAGAAGTGCTGGAGGAGATCATTCCCCGTCAGCCCACCAACCGTACGCTGGCCCGTATCAATTTCCTGCGCAAGGAGCTGCTGATCTTCAAACGCGGCATTGCCCCGGTACGCGATCTGCTGGGCGGCATACTGAAAACAGAGAATTCCCTGATTGAACAAAACACGGAAAAATATTTCAAGGATGTATACGACCATATCGTGCAGGCCGTAGATATGGCGGAGAGTTATCGCGACCTGGTAATGAACCTACAGGAACTGTATCATGCGCAGATGAACCAGAAGCTGAACGAGGTGATGAAAGTGCTGGCCGTAGTAACCACGCTCATGGCGCCGCTAACGGTGATCACCGGTATTTACGGGATGAACTTCGAGCATATGCCCGAGCTGAAAACGCCTTATGGCTATTTTGTTGTGCTGAGCATCATGTTCGTGATGTTCGTTGGCATGATCATTATTTTCAGGAAACGCGGCTGGTTCTGATCATTTTTTTTTATACACGGGCACGGTGGAACAGGGTTCGCCGTACATAATGCTTTTCGCCACCGGCCTCAGCACACGGGTGATCTCCACATATGCCGCTTCACTCACCGTCTTATCCCCGCAGCCTTTCACAACAACACGCTGGTCCTGGAACTGGGCGGGATCAATGGCCGCAATATTTTTGAGATACAATGTTTTGTGTACAAACTCCGCATCGCCGAAAGCATAGAATTTCGCCACAGGCTCCAGGTAGCTGGCTACCAGCATATACGCCCATAGAGGCACGATAGCATCGGCAGTGCAGGTGATGGCTACATTCTTATCGCGGTAAGCTTCCCAGTCCAGCGCCAGCAGGGCCGCACGGAAATCTTTTTCTTTGAGGATCAGTTCCATGAAAAGATGGTCCTTCATGTCGAACACCACGGTTTCCCCCTGCGGGTAATATTGCTCCAGGTCTATAGTGGTAAGCGCGCTTTGCGCCACTTTATTTACGATCTCTTCCATACTGCAAATTTACGGAATTCCGCGTTGCGGCAGTGCGGCGGTAAAAGCGCGTCCCGGGCCTCCGGCGGTTTTTTACGCTCCCGGGACATAAAAAAGGCCGGGCGAATCGCCCGGCCTTTTCAGACTATATTTTATGAAGATCAGTTCGCGCGGAAGAATTTCGCACGGTCGTCTTTTACTTCGCTTTTCTTTTTCAGGATCAGCGGGAACAGCAGCTGGTCTACCATCTGGCGGGTATCGCGTTCCATCGCATCGCGCTGG
>CBFHAF010000002.1:0-25170 GCA_965653435.1 uncultured Chitinophaga sp. | reverse complement strand
ATTCAAAATATACGTTGACGGCAGATACAGGGCCGGCATGACCGTCAAGGGAGATTACAGGGGACGCTTTTTTAATCCTGGACAACGCCTTTTCAGGTTCTGCACAGATAAAGACAGCGTGCTTATCGCAGTCAGGCTTAATTCCCGTGACACATCTTTTTACATAGATTCTCAAAATGTAAAAGGAATTCACCTCGGCGCAACCATTTACGATGATTTTATGCTCTACCTCAGCACAGAGCATGGAATTGTTCCAAGCCTGGGTTGTTATTACTCGTATCAATGAATACTATAACCAGCAGACGCCTTTTTTTCGGGCCCGACATGGATTTAAAGAAATCCGGTGAACGACACCTTACCCGTTTTTGATAGTAGCTATCACACCGGCTTCATATGCTTCCGGCTTAAAGCCGAAGCGCTGGTTGAACTTCGTACTGTCGAGAATATAATCGCGGTCGTACTGGTAGGTCATTTCCGCCAGTTCTTTCATGATGGGCACGAACAGGCCTATCCCCGCCGCCATCCACTGCGGCACCACGGATACTTTCGCCTTTTTGTTCATGTGCCTGCCGAACAGCTCCACGAACTCCCTGCCTGTAAGCGCGTCGGGATTAGTGGGAAGGTGCCATACCTGGTTGTATGCATCCGGCGTGTTGCCGAGCATCGCCGTGCCTTTGGCGGCATCGGGCACATAGGTGTAGCTGTGTTTTTTATCGGCGCTGCCGAACCAGTTGGCGCGTTTGTTTTTCTGAAGGTTCTTGTACACCATCTCGTTCAGCACTGAGGTATTGCCCTTTACCGGACCGTAAAAGTCCGCCGAGCGGGCTATCAGCGCGGTAAGGCCGCCCTGTTTCGCTTCATCCATGAGCATTTTTGCTATTTCCGCCCTTACTTTCCCTTTCCTGCTGGAAGGGTTCACGGGCGATTCCTCCGTCATGTGCGGGATGGCGTTGCGGTCGTACATATACACGTTGTCGAAGAAAACGAGCTTCGCATTGTATTGTTTGCATGCGTCTATCGTGTTGCGCATCAGCGCGGGCCATTCTTTTTCCCATATCCTGATGTCGTAAGGGAAACCGATGGCGAGGTACACCACTTCCGAGCCTTCCACTGCATTGAACACTTCGTCGCGGCTGGTGAGGTCTGCGGGGTGAAGGATATCCGTTTCATTTACTTTATGCGGATGGCGGCTTACCAGCCTTACCTGATCTGTGTACTGCCTGAGCTCTTTTGCCAGCGGTTCGCCGATAGCGCCGCCCGCCCCTAGGATAGTTTGCATGGGAATGATTTAAGCCTGCAAGGTAGGGTAAAACCGCCTCAGTTTGCCCGGCGAGGCATAAGCTCATAATTTTTTCATATTTTTCTGGAAGACCTTACAATTCCCACGTATGATCCACCTTAACCTGAGGGCAAAAGAAAGTAATACATATGACGCTATCGTGATCGGCTCCGGCATCAGCGGCGGATGGGCCGCCAAAGAGCTTTGCGAGAAAGGGCTGAAAGTGCTGATGCTCGAACGCGGCCGGCAACTTGAACATGTAAAGGACTATACCAACGCCACCAAAGCGCCCTGGGAAGTGGCCCACCGCGGGCGGCTTACCACTGAACAGAGAAAAGAGCACCCTTACCTGATCCGCGAACGGGTATACAGCGAGTTCAACGAGAGCTACTGGCTGAAGGATTCGGACAGCCCGTATAAAGAAGAAAAACGTTTCGACTGGACGCGGCCTGACATCGTGGGCGGCCGGTCCATCATGTGGGGCCGCGGCTCCCTGCGCATGGGCGAAATGGATTTCGAAGCCAATGCAAAAGAAGGCATCGGCATCGACTGGCCGGTCCGCTACAAAGACCTCGCGCCCTGGTACGATCATGTGGAAGCATTCGCCGGTATCAGCGGCCAGGCGGAAGGCCTGCCGCAGGTTCCCGACGGCGTGTTCCAGCCGCCGATGGAAATGAACTGTTTTGAAAAGGAAGTGAAAAAACGCATTGAAAAAACTTTCCCTGAACGCAGGATGACGATGTTCCGCACTGCCAACCTTACCCGGCCTGTCGGCGACAGGGGCACCTGCCAGTACCGCAACCTCTGTTCGCGCGGCTGCCCTTTCGGCGGGTATTTCAGCACGCAGAGCAGTACGCTGCCCGCGGCGGTAAAGACCGGCAACCTTACGCTGCGGCCCGATTCCATTGTTAATTCCATTCTTTACGATAAAGATAAGAACCTTGCCACCGGTGTGCGGGTGATAGACAAACACAGCAAGGAAGTGACCGAATACCACGCACGTATCATATTCCTGAATGCGTCCGCTTTGGGCAGCACATTCATTTTGCTCAATTCCGTGTCGGACCGTTTCCCTAACGGGCTGGGAAATGACAATGGCGTGCTCGGACATTACCTGATGGACCATCATTTTCATGCCGGGGCCAGCGGGATATCGGAGGAATTCCAGGACAAATATTATTTCGGCAAGCGCCCCGCGGGATTCTTCATACCGCGGTTCAGGAACATCGGTGCGGACAAGCGCCCTTATCTCCGCGGCTTCCAGTACACCGGCTACAGCAGCCGCACGGATTGGGCGCGGGGCGTCGCGGAACTGGGCGTGGGTGCGGCTTTCAAAGATTACATCAGCGAGCCGGGGCCCTGGCAGATGGGCCTGATGGGCTTCGGGGAATGTTTGCCTTATTACGAAAACCAGGTGAGCCTGGACCACAGCCTGCAGGACGCATGGGGACAGCCGGTGCTGAAGTTCAATTGCGAGTTCAGGGAAAATGAGAAGCTGATGCGAAGGGACATGGACCAGGATGCAGCAGCTATGCTCGAAGCCGCGGGATTAAAGAACGTCACGTCTTTCAACCGCGATTCCTACCCCGGTATGGCCATCCATGAAATGGGCACGGCGCGTATGGGCCGCGATCCCAAAACCTCCATTCTCAATGAATGGAACCAGGTGCACTCCGCGAAGAACGTATTTGTGACAGACGGCGCCTGCATGACCTCTTCCGCCTGCCAGAACCCTTCGCTGACCTATATGGCGCTTACCGCCCGCGCAGCGGACCATGCGGTGAAGGAACTAAAGAAGATGAACCTCTGACGGAATTTACAGGAACAGGTCCGGCTGCAACCTGCCGCCGGGCACTACTGCATAGCTGCTGAAGTCCGTGATGCCTTCGGACCGCAGCACTTCCTCATCTGTAAAATTATTGCCCGTGCAGGATGCAGACGGGCGCTTCAGGATATGGAACGCCGCATCGGCCACAATGTCCGGCTTGCGGCTCATATTCACCAGCGCTTCGCCGCCCAGCAGGTTGCGCACAGCCGCAGTGGCGATGGTAGTGGCAGGCCAAAGCGAATTGGCGGCAACGCCCGCCGCTTTCAGCTCCTCGGCCCAGCCCAGCGTGAACATGCTCATGCTGTATTTGCTCACCGTATAGGCCGCATGCGCGCCCAGCCATTGCGGGGCCAGGTTCACCGGCGGGGAAAGCGTAAGGATGTGGGCGTTGATCCCCTTTTTCAGATAAGGAATGCAGTGCTGCGTAACAAGGAAAGTACCGCGCACATTAATGCCGTACATCAGGTCGAAACGTTTGGCGGGCGTTTGCTCCGTACCGGTGAGCTGGATGGCGGAAGCATTATTGACCAGGATATCGATCCCCCCGAAATGGTCCGCCGCCTGCCGGACGGCTGTTTCCACCTGGGCCTCGTCCCTGATATCCACCTGCAGCGCCAGCGCCTTGCCTCCCACTGCTTCTACCGCTTTGGCGGCGGAATAGATGGTGCCTCCCAGCCTCGGGTCTTCCGTGACGCTTTTGGCGGCAATAACAATGTTAGCGCCTTCAGCAGCCAGCTTCAGTGCAATTGCCTCGCCGATGCCCCTGCTGGCGCCGGTGATAAATACAGTACGGTTCTTAAACTGCATGTGCGGGTGGGTTTTGGTGTTCAACAGCAATTTACGACAAATAAACCCTGCAACAGCCATGGCAAAATCCCCCTATGATTTGTCGCGATCGAACCCCATATGTTTCAAAAAAGTATTTAAACTTTGTAGCACAATCAAAACAACCCGATTATGAAACAGCTTACTTTCGACACTACTATCAATGCACCCCGTGAAAAAGTATGGCAGGTATTATTTGGCACTGATACTTACCCCAAATGGACCCGCATTTTCAGCGAAGGCGTCGGTGAAGGCGAAAGCCGCGCGGAAACAGACTGGAAAAAAGGCAGCAAGGCGCGTTTCGTCGGCGGCAGCGGCGACGGCATGCTCTCCCGCATCAGCGACTCCGTTCCTAACGAATATATGGAGATCATCCACGAGGGCACTATCATGAACGGCCAGGAAGATTATGCAACCATCGAAGTCGGCGGCTGGGGCGGGGCTAAAGAGACCTACACGCTTAAAGACGCAGGCGGGAAAACCGAACTGCATGTTCATACCGACATGATGGATGAATATGTTGAAATGTTCAACACCATGTGGCCAAAAGCGCTGGACACGGTGAAGCAACTCTCCGAAAACTGATCTTCATGAAAACGTCTCACAGAACAGCACCGGGCATAACCATTCCCGAAAGCATCGGGAAGCCTGCGTTCAGGGCCCTGCAGGCCGAAGGATTTATTACGCTGCACGATGTAAGCCGCGTGAGCGAAGCAGAATTATTAGAACTTCACGGCGTTGGCCCCAAAGCGGTCAGGCTCTTAAAAGCCGCCCTGGAACAGCAGGGGCTGGCGTTCGCGGACGGCGGCGAGGGCGGGTATGACGAATAACCCCTCATGCTCCCGCCGCCCTTGGCCAGGCTATCACTTTCACACCGTCGGAATAATGGATAGCGGCTGCATGGGAATGATGAAGAAGAATGGACCCCACGCGGTAGCTGATCTCCAGCGCAGCGATCTCCGGTTTGTATAATTTCCACTCCGCATGATGAATGGCGTATTTGTATAACCTGCCGCCACTGTCCAGGAACAGGTAATACCGTTCCGTCAGCCATTTGTCCAGCGGAGTTTTAGCAGCGAGCTCAGGCCCGATGGTATACACCGCTTTCAGCGAATTGCCGGTGCGGCTGTTCATTGACCTGTAGGTATGCTGTTCGCCGTATTCGCGCTGCATGCCTGCGATTTCATAAGGCAGGCCGGACAGGGTGCGGGAAAGTTTCACCGAAAGATATTTCTGCGCTTCTATCGACAGGAAATACACACCCCGCTCCCCGCCGGACCTCACATAGGTCCTGACATTGATCTCATGAAAATCGGATAAGGCGGGCACTGCCGGCAGGTACCGCGGGCGGATATTCTCCATCGTAAAAGCCACCACGGAGATCCAGGCCTCACCATCATAGGTATCCAGCTGAAGGCCGGCAGGAACAAGGCTTTCCAGCAGCTGTGCGTCTGCCTTCCAGTGGAAGAAAAGCGCCCTGTTCCATTCCTGGTACCATATCCAGTTTTCTGCGGGCATTTCCCACGCGGGGCGGTGGGCCGTCTGTTCCAGCAACCGGCTGGCCTGGCGGTCGTTCATAGGCGTAATATATGGCGGTAAAAATAGGAAATTCCGAACTGGCCATCAGCAACATTGTAAACAATGCCGTGAAATATTCCAGCAACCAGCCCGTATCGCTTGCGCTGGCAGCTACCGACGCAAGGAACATCATTATCGTGAAAGACCGCGGCATCAGTATTCCCGGGCGGGATATGCCCTACATCTTCTCCCCTTTTTTCCGCGCGTCCAACACCGAAAGATTCGAAGGATACGGCATCGGCCTCCCGCTTACCAACACCGTTATACGGATGCACAAAGGAGAGATCGTGGTGAACAGCCGCATGGATGAAGGCACCGGGATAAGGGTGATGCTGCCCTCAACCAAACCCTCCGCCCTTTAAACGAAATGCCGGCATGCATATTTGTAATCCCGCCCGGGATGAGTATATTGGCTGGTATGGAAAGAAGGGATTTTATCCGCACATTGTCCGCAGGACTGCTATTGCCTGCCATCTCCTCCGCTGCCGCGAACGGGCGGGACGGCGCGTTTGCAGACAAGATACTGCCCGCACCGGTGAACGGCGGGTTTATGATGGACGGGTACTGGGTATGGGACCCGAGCGTAGTGAAAGGAGAAGACGGGCTGTATCATATGTTCGCCTCCCGCTGGTCCAAAGAGCTGGGCTTCGGCAACTGGGTCACCAATTCGCAGATCGTGCGCGCGGTTTCCGATACGCCAGAAGGGCCTTATACATTTGAAGAAATAGTGCTGCCCGCGCGCGGCAAAGAGTTCTTTGACGGCTATACCACGCACAACCCGAGGATAATGCAATATGGCAAACAATACCTGCTGTATTACATGGGCACCGTGTACGACTTCCCCGTTCCGCACAACCGTGACGATGTATGGGCGGACGGACGGGCCCAGCGTGCATGGATGAATAAACGTGCAGGCGTTGCCGTTGCAGACTCCGTGTACGGGCCATGGAAAAGAATGGACCGCCCCGTGATCACGCCCCGCCCCGGCAAATGGGACGCCTCCATCACTTCCAATCCTTCGCCCGTAGCGTTGCCTGACGGCAGCATTTACCTGATGTACAAATCCTCTTCAAAGAATTACGATCCGCCGCTGCTGCTGGGCGCAGCCATGAGCAGGAACAGCTACAAAGGGCCATATGAAAGGCTTTCAGACAAACCCGTATTCTCGTTCCACAGCAGCAACAAAATGGACAATGATGTGGAAGACCCGTTCGTATGGTATGCCGGCGATCATTATGAGCTGATTATGAAGGACCGTTTCGGTCATATTTGCGGAGAAGAAGGCGGCGGCATTCATGCCACGTCCCAAAACGGCGTGGACTGGAAACTTTCCGATCCCGTGAAAGCCTATTCCCGCATCATCCGCTGGAACGACGGCACCACTACCAAACAGGCCAATTTCGAAAGGCCATTCCTCCTCTTCGAAAACGGGAAACCCACACACCTCTTTGCAGCAACAGGCTCCGGTCCCCAGCCCTACCAGGTGGATAAGACCTGGAACATAGTGGTGCCGCTGAAACACTGAGATCAGGGGATACTAAACCCTGCTATGGCAATTTCTTCCACCCCGCATGAATAGTGAGGTACGTGGCCGTGACCGGCTCCTCCCTGTCGTGGATCGTTACGGCGTTGCAAAGCAATTGCCCGTCCTTTTTCCGGATATCGAAGGCGATACCGGCGGCTTGTGCGTCGTATACCCAGAGCGTATCGCCGGCATCGCTCACGTAAGTGGCGGCGGGTTGCAGTGCGGGGAAACTTTTGCGGATGGTTTCCAGCGGCGTGTTGCGGCCGATGCCGTTCTCTGTGCGGTAACCTTCCCCTGAAACCACGATCTGTCGGGCGGTGCGGCGGTTCATGTTGCTGTCCGCATAAGTGGAATACACCGCGATGGTATCGGTTCCGTGCCAGATGCCCCAGGCTTTGCCCATTGCGGCATCGCCGTCATCAGGCTTGCCCAGCAGTGCGAAGACGGAATCCATATCCTGGCCAAGCCTGAACTTTCCGGCGCTTTCACCGGGCCTGAGCAAAGCTTCTGGCTCCGCGGGCGCGGCTGCCTGCTGAACGGAATCTTCCTGCATGTTTTTTTGGGATGAAGGCTGCGCGCAGGCGGACAAGGCGCATAAGGCCAGGGCTATACGGAGAGAAGGTGTTTTCATACCGGTTCCGGTGAAAATAACGTGCCAATTACAACATTGAAGTTCATGGAATGCCGGATGAAAAATGCACTCCGGATAATGATTAACAAAAAAGCGGGCGCTCCGGTTACGAAGCGCCCGCTTTTTATGTGAAGCCGCAGTGGTTACTGGGCGGATTGTTTTTTCTTCTGGGCATCCACGATGGCGCCGGTGCCTGCACCTACGCCTGCCCCGATGATCGTACCGATGGCGGCGCCTTTCAGGCGGTCCTTATTCACGATAGCGCCGGTAATGGCTCCCGCGCCTGCACCTACTACCGCGCCTTTGGCGGTATGGCTCCAGCCTTTTTTAGCCGGTGCCGCCGGCGTGGCGGTAGTATTGTTCACGGGCGCCGCTGCTACGTCGTTCCCCGCGGAAGAGGCATTGCTGCGCGTACGTGTGGCTTTGGCATTTAATGCTTTCATGGAGTCGATCACATGCTGCCTGGCCATATTCACCTGGTTCACGGTATTCATTGAATCGATGGCCGCCTTACGTGCTGCCTGGATGGCGGCCGCATTATCCGCCCTGCTCTGGCAGGCGAAGAGTGATACACTGATCGCTGCTGCCGCTAATAACTGTTTCATGATCGAAGATTTTTTTTGTTGGACTATTTCCGGGCGGGATATTGCCAAAACTGTGCCAACCGGGGCAAACAACATTATTACAGGCTGGTATTCAAGATATTACCGCTCCTCTCCCAGCTTCGAAACAGCCGTGCGCTGAGCCGCATAGATGCCGGAATGGCCGCTGAAATAATAGGCTGTAAAACAGGCCACCGCAAAATACAGCACATGATCCGGGCCGAATAATTCAACGCCCATCAGCGTGCAGGCGATCGGCGTATTGGTAGCGCCCGCGAATACGGCGATAAACCCGAGGCCGGCGAACAAATCCACCGGGGCGCCGGTATACACCGCTATCGTATGGCCCAGGGCAGCGCCAATGAAGAACAGCGGCGTCACTTCCCCTCCTTTGAAACCCATGCCAAGGGTAACAGCCGTAAATACAAGCTTCCATAACCAGCTCCAATCCGCTACACCCTGCGGGCGGAACGCGTTGACGATGGAAATGCCGCCGGGGTCTTTGGACGTAACGCCCAGGCCGAGGTAATCGCCTGTTCCCGCCAGGAAGAACAATAAAATGACCAGGCAGCCGCCTGCTGCCGGCATCAGCCATTGCCGGGTCTTAAAAACGCTGTTCCCGAGCTTTTTCACCCGGTGTGTAGCAGCGGCAAACAGGTTGCCCGCCAGGCCGAAGGCCACGCCGGCAACGATCACTTTCAGCAGCAGCAGGTAATCGAGCGGGGCGGAGAACTGAATATTATAATGCGTATGATGGATGCCCCATGCGCTGCAAACAATGTCAGCAAACAGGCTGGCCATAAGGCAGGGCAGCAAAGCGTTGTATTTGATGCGGCCGATGGCCAGCACTTCCAGCGCGAACACCGCGCCGGTGAGCGGCGTGCCGAACACTGCGCCAAAACCCGCCGCGATGCCCATCATGAGAATGGTACGGATATCTTCCGGCTTCAGCCTGAACCACCTGCCGAGCAATTGCGCGAGGCTGCCGCCCATTTGCACCGCGGTGCCTTCCCTTCCGGCCGAGCCGCCGAACAGGTGCGTCACCAGCGTGGTAACCAGCACCAGCGGTGCCATCCGTGCAGGCACGCCTCCGCCGGGCTGGTGGATCTCATCCATGATGAGATTGTTGCCTGCTTCTGCATTTTTCCCGGCGAGCCTGTACAGGAAATGAATGCCCACACCTGCCAGCGGCAGCAGGTACAGCAGCCATTCATGCTGCCAGCGGAATTCGGTCACCAGGTCCAGCAGCCAGAGGAATAAAGCGACGGCGGAACCTGCTGCCAGCGATACCGGGATGGCTATCAGCGTCCAGAAGAGCAGATGTTTTGCTACAAAGATTTGTTCGAAGTTGCGGAGGAGATTTTTCATACCTACAAATAACTGTTCACCGGCGTAAGCCGTAGAATTTGCAGGCGCCATCAGCTTGTTTAGAGCGGTTGGGTCAGGAAGACACCATTTCCTGTTTGAGACGGCAAGTTATAAAAAATCCCCGTTCCCGCAAACCTACCGGTTGCGCCGGTAGCTCCACACTGTGAGCCCCGCTCCCAACAATACGAACAAAGCGCCTGCCCAGGGAGTGGATATAAGGCCCAGCGGACTGTCTACCACCACGCCGCCTATATACGCGCCAATGGCAATGCCAAGGTTAAAAGCCGAGATGTTCAGCGACGACGCGATGCCTTCCGTGCCTGGCAGGTATTTCTGCGCCAGCTGCACTACATACAGCTGCAAACCCGGTACAGTGGCGAACGACAAGCCGCCGATGAGAAACAGGGTAACCACCGCCGGAACCTGGAATGGCGCCGTAAAAGTGAACAGCGCCAATGCCGCGGCCTGCGCGATGAACATCCTGGTCAATATTTTAGCAGGATTATGATTGCTTACCTTTCCTCCCCACATATTGCCCAATGCGATCGCCACGCCGTACACCAGCAGCAGCAATCCCACGGAGGACGCGGAAAAGCCGGTAATATGCTCCAGCAGGCTGGCCAGGTACGTGAACACCACGAAGGTGCCGCCGTAACCGAACGCCGTAATGGCCAGAACGATCAATACATCCGTATTGCGCAATACTTTAAGCTGCTCTTTCAGCGGCAGCACAGGGCCGCTGCTGATCTTCTCCGGCACGAGCAGCCAGGTGGCGGCAAAGCCGATCAGCCCCAGTATTGCAACGCCGCCGAATGTGGCGCGCCAGCCAAAATGCTGGCCGATAAAAGTACCCAGCGGTACGCCCACGATAATGGCGATCGTAAGCCCGGCGAACATGATCGCGATCGCAGAGGCTTTTTTATCGGGTGCTACGAGCGTGGGTGCAATGGTGGCGCCCACGCCAAAGAACACGGCATGCGCGAACCCGGAAATAAACCGCGCGGTAAGCAGTGAAAAGAAGTCCGGCGCAAGGGCGGATGCAATGTGCCCTGCAACGAACAACAGCATCAGCGACACCAGCAGCCGCTTGCGCGGTATTTTGGCGGTGAGCACGGTCAATATAGGCCCGCCCACCGCAACTCCCAGCGCATAAATGCTTACCAGGAGGCCAGAGGCCGATACGCTCACGTTCAGGCTTTCAGCAATGGTCGGTAAAATGCCCACGGCCACGAATTCCGTAGTGCCGATGGCGAAGGCGCTGATGGTAAGCGCCCATAAAGCAGGCGGTATTCCTTTACCGGTGCGGGTTTCAGGAGGAAGGGCAACTGCGGCCGCTTCCGTTTGTACTTGTTGCATGATCTGTTTTTGATTTACATCTGCAAAAGTACCCCCGGCCATATCATTATCATAATAAGTTAAATCATACCTTTGTATCATTAAAATGATAGTTATGGCACTTAACCTGGAATGGTTCCGCACGTTCAAGACCATTTACGAGACCGGATCGCTGACCGCAACCGCGCAGCAGCTGTACATTTCCCAGCCGGGCGTTAGCCTGCATCTCAATTCGCTGGAAACATATGTGGGCTACAAGCTGTTCGACCGGGCGGCGCGCAAGATGGTGCCTACCGAGCGCGCCAAGATGCTCTACAACTACATCCTGGAAGCCCTCAACAGGCTGGAATCGGCGGAAGAACATTTTTTCAGGAGCTCAGATACGCACAAACCTTCCGTCAGCATCGGCATGTGCCTTGAAACGTACCAGTTCACATTGGAACAATACATCTCCTCTCTCCCGTTCAACGTCAGCATTAAGTTCGGCGAATACCCGGATATGCAGCACGACCTGGACAACGGCCTGCTGGACCTGATCGTGACGCCGCAAAAGGGCAACCAGGCCAATATCGAATACGTCCCGTTTTCCAGGGAAAGGATCGTGCTGGTGAGCGGCGGGCAGCAGGACAGTGAAGAGTTCCGGCGGCGGCTGCGGAAGAAAGACCTGGAAGGCGCTGAAAGCTGGCTGAAGGAGCAAACCTGGTACAGCACCGCGGCTGACATGGAAAACCTGCGCAGGTTCTGGCATCTCAACTTTTCCCGGCATCCCGATTTCAGGCCCAACTACATCGTGCCGAACAAATGTTCCATCGTGCGGTGCATGAGCGGCAGCAAAGGTTTTGCCGTGATACCTGACTTCCTTTGCAGGCAGGAGCTGCAAACCGGGCAGCTGAAGCTGGTGTGGGAAGGAAAAAACACGATCGAGAACACCCTGTATTTCGGGAAAAGGAAAAAGACCATGTTCGCGAAAGAGATCGGTATAATAGAGGGCTTTTTTATGGAACAGGAAGTGATGGCCTGATCAGCCGGCTTTTTTAGCGGCCTGGAAACATTCGCTGGCATTGTTTCATCTAAACAGATTCCCGCCTTTCTCAGCTTCCGATCGCTTCCCTCACAGCGGGCGCAACCTGTGTGCCGAACAGTTCGATGGCGTGCAGCACCTTGTCGTGATGGATATACCCTTTCACGATCTGCGCCAGGAAACGGGTGTGGTTAAACAGTTTATGCTGGTAAATGATCTTGTCCGTGATCTCCTGCACATTGCCTACAAACAGCGGCCCGTCGGGCAGGCGCAGGTATTCGAACTGCTCGCGCGTCATGGGCTGCCAGCCGCGTTCGCGGCCAACGCGGTTCATGAGTATTTCGTAGGAAGGATAAAATTCATCCGCTGCCTGGTCCGAATCATCTGCCACATAGAACTGTGAATTGATGCCCAATTGCAGCTTCGCCGGATCGTGCCCCGCTTCTGCGGCCGCTTCGCGGTAGAGGTTGATGAAGGGTACGTATTGCGCGGGTTTGCCGCCGAGTATGGCCAGGGTAAGCGGTAAGTTCAGCCGGCCTGCGCGTTTGGCCGACGCAGGCGTGCCACCGGCGGCCAGCCAGATGGGCAGCGAAGGCTGCAGCGGCCTCGGGTAAATGCCGCGGTTGCTGAAAGGCGCACGGTATTTACCTTTCCAGCTCATCACCTCCTGCCGGTTGATCTCCAGCAGCATCGTCAGCTTTTCAATGAACAGCGCATCGTAATCTCCCAGGCTGTAGCCGAACAGGGGGAACGACTCGGTAAAGCTTCCCCTGCCCGCCATGATCTCCGCGCGGCCGTTGCTCAAAAGGTCGAGCGTGGCGAAGTTCTGGAAAGTGCGCACGGGGTCCGCCGAGCTGAGCACGGTTACGCTGCTGCTGAGCCTGATATTCCTGGTGATGGTGGCGATGCCTGCCAGCGCCACTTCAGGTGCAGATATGATAAAATCGGGACGGTGATGCTCGCCCAGCGCGAATACGTCCAGGCCGGTCTCGTCCGCCAGTTTTGCTTCCGCCAGCAGTTCCTGCATCCGGAGATGCGATTCTGTGGCCCCTCCTGCCACTCCTTCGGGCCTTACTTCGCCGAACGTGCTGATGCCTAACTCCATAATTTTTCTTTAGCTGTTACAACACAATATTAAGCATAAAAATAACAAAGGCTTCCGGGCGCGGTGCCGGAAGCCTTTGCAGGCAGATCGGGGCTTAAATTCTTTAATTCTGGGGGGCGGGCTCGTACTGGTAATTCACAGCCCAGGTGATGCCGAACCGGTCTTTCAGCTGGCCGAACAATGCGCCCCAGGGGGCTTTGTCCAACGGCATGTCTACCTTACCGCCGGCGCCCAGTGCTTCAAACAGCTTTTTGGCTTCCGCTTCGGTTTCCGCGGAGATAGCCAGTGAAAAGTCGTTTCCTCTCTTGAACTCACCGAAAGAATCGGGGAAGTCGCTGCCCATGATGACGCTGCCCCCGGGAACAGTGAGCGCTACGTGCATCACCAGGTTCTCATCCCCTGGTTTGCAATGCTCAGGCATGCTGCTGAACCGCATGATACCGTTCATAAATTCACCGCCGAAAACGGACTTGTAAAAATTGAACGCTTCTTCGCAGGTGCCTTTGAAATTCAGATAAGGACTTACTTGTGCCATTTGTTAAGTTTTTATGATGAAGTTAAACGAGCTTGTTGGCCGGCGGCCTGGGCCAGGCAGTAGAACCGGCGCATGACCGGGGCTTCGTCGTCCAGGATCTCTGCTGAACAGCCGAAGCCGGCTAATAGTTCAATGATGCGGGCCGATTGCACATCACCTTCCGCACAAACCACGCGGAGGATGCGGTCGCAGTCCTCCAGGTCGAAATTGGCCCGGTGGCCGGGCATTTCACCGTTGATCATGCCCACCAGCAGCTTTGCCAGCAGGGGCCTGTTCACATCTGTTTTAAATACTTCAACCATTGTTGCGGATTTTGCTATATTTTGGTATGCCTTACAAATGTAACCCCGCCCAGGTTAATCCACGGGGTGCAAAAACGGCAAATTGCAGGGGATGATGCGACAACTTTTTATTATTATTTTTGGACAGTGAAACCTCGCATGATAAATTTTCCGGTTATCATGCAGGGTTTTATCTGATTTTAAAAAAAACAAACTCAACGGATGAAACACGTTTCGATTCTCATACCGCGCGGCGCCGCCGCTTTAGGCTGTATTGAAGGCGCCTACAGGATGTTCACGCAATGCAACGACTTCCTGGTGCGCCGCGACAAGCCGGCGCTTTTCCAGGTTCAGATGGTGGGCATCTCGGGGGAAGGCCAGGTATACGACAAGGCCTTTACCGTGCGCCCCGATACCGTTGTATCGGAAGTGCCCAAAACGGACCTGATCATTATCCCGGCTGTTAACGGCGTGATGGAAGAGGTGATCGATATCAACAAGGATTTCCTGCCCTGGATCAGCGGGCAGCACCGGAAAGGCGCAGAGGTGGCCAGCCTGTGCGTCGGTGCGTTCCTCCTTGCATCCACCGGTTTGCTGAAGGGCCGGCAGATCGCTACCCACTGGCTTTCCGCGAACGACTTCCGCAGGATGTTCCCCGACGTGAACCTGGTAAGCGACCAGATCATTACCGACGAGCAGGGCATTTATTCCAGCGGGGGCGCGAACTCTTTCTGGAACCTGCTGCTGCATATCGTGGAAAAGTATACGGACCGGGAAATGGCGATCCTCTGCGCGAAATATTTCGCGATCGAGATAGACCGCAGCAGCCAGTCCGCATTCCTCATGTTCAAAGGGCAGAAAGAGCACGACGATGATCCCATCCGGGAGATACAGACCTACATCGAAGAAAATTACCAGGAAAAGATCACGGTAGACCAGCTCACGGCGCAATTCGCCATCAGCCGCCGCAGCCTGGAGCGCCGCTTCAAAAAAGCGACCTGCAACACCGTGTCCGAATACATCCAGCGGGTAAAGGTGGAAGCCGCCAAAAAAGGTTTCGAGACCAGCCGCAAGAACATCACCGAGATCATGTACGATGTGGGTTATTCGGACAACAAGGCTTTCCGCACCGTCTTCAAAAAAACGACCGGCCTCTCCCCTGTTGAATACCGTAACAAGTACAACAAAACGGCCATCGCAATGGCATAGGCTCAGATAGGCATGCGCATTTGCAGCAGGTGCGCGGTGAATCCGGCTTTTTCGTATGCCCTCACGGCCGGGCCGTTCTCATCGTACACCTCCAACAGCATTTCCTTGATGCCCCTCCCGCGCGCCCATTCCGCCAGGTTCCGGACAATGAGGCTGTTCACGCCCTTTCCCCTGAATTCGGGCACTACGTACATAAAGCCGAGATAGGCATGCTGCGTATGCTTCAGGTAGGGCTTTGCATCTTCGATGCGGGCGTAACCCGAGCCGATGACCTTCCCATCCACCTCGGCCACCACAACCGAAATATGCGGCTCATAAATCATCGCGGCGATGTCGTAATAATGCACTTCTCCTTCTTTGATGGTGGGGTCGAACGGCCGCTCCGCCGAAATAATGCCCTGTTCGAATGTGAGCAGCACATCCAGGTCGTTCAACGTTGCTTCCCTGATCCTGATCTGTTCCATAGCTTTTATTTACAGCTGCAATTTCCTAAATTGCATCGAATAATCTTTTCGCCATGTATACCATGCTTACCAGCACGCCTCCTCCTGCGGTTATCCTGCAAGCCAGATAACCAGCGGATCATTCTCTCCCTCACAGGATGAAACTCTCTCCCCGGGCACGTATGGCCCTGGTTGTTTGCGCATGCGCTTCACTCCCGAGCGATCCATATTTCAAGCGTTTAAACAACCGAACTTTCAATGACCCGATATATTCTCATGGTTTTTGCCGGAGCATGCTGCTACGGCGTACTTTCCACTATCGTTAAGCTGGCGTACCGCGAAGGGTACCATGCCGCGGAGATCTCTTTCACACAGGCCCTGCTGGGCATGGCCGTGCTCTGGCTGCTGGTGCTGCTGCGCGAAAAGATACGTTTGCGAATAAACTGGCCCCTGTTGTGGACAGGCGCGGCCATTGGCCTTACTTCTTTCGTGTATTACCTCTCCGTCCGCTACATCCCTGCCTCGCTGGCCATTGTGCTGCTCATGCAGTTTGTATGGATGGGCATCCTGCTGGACTGGCTGCTGTTCAAACAGCGCCCCGGGTGGCTGCAAACCGTATCCACCCTCCTGATACTGGCAGGCTCCGTATTGGCCGGCGGCATACTGAAAGAAACGCCCGCTGCGGCAAACCAGGTTTTCGCAGCCCCGCTCGCCGGCATCCTGCTGGCGCTGGGATCTGCCTTCCTGTATGCCGTTTACATCGTGGCCAACAGCCGTTACGGCAACGGGCTGCATCCTTTGCGCAAAAGTGCGGTGATCATGACCGGCTCCACGCTGGGCATCGGTCTGGTGAACCTTCAAAGCCTGGCCACGCAGCCGTTCACAGACAATGGCCTCTGGAAATGGACGGCGCTGCTGGCGCTTTTCGGCACCATCATCCCGCCGGTGCTGTTCGCCAAAGGCATCCCCCGCATCGGCGCGGGCGTGAGCGCCATCGTGATGACGGCCGAGCTGCCGGTGGCCGTCGTAGCGGCGGGCATACTGCTGGGCGAGCAGCTGGACCTTTTGCAGTGGTGCGGCGTAGCCCTGATACTGCTGGCTATTGTGTGGCTGAAGATCGGGCAGAGGCGTGAATAAAAACGAAAGGCCGTCCCTCAATCCGGGACGGCCTTCCAATTATCTATCCAGGCGTTCTATGGCAGCTGCTGTTTCTTCGCTTCCTTTTCCAGCCTTGCCTTTTCTTTGGCTTCGGCTTTTGCTTTCCTGCGGAAGTAGCCGCGGAAGAGGAAATTATGTTTCAGCGCTTCCAGGTTCTCGTCCAGCTTTTCAGAGCTGGTCTCGAGGTTGCCGATAGTATGTTTGAGGGAAGCGGCGGTTTGTTCGTCGTTGAGGATCACGCCCGCGGGAGTGTTGCTGCTGCGCAGGTTCTCATTGATGCCCTGGCTGGCGCTTTTCAGGTTCAGCACCACGCTGTCCATTCCCTGCGATACTGCTTCCAGCTGCGTCATGGTAGAGCGTAACTTGGTGAACACAACGGTATCCGTCACCAGGTCGTTCGCCAGCGTGCCTTCATTCTTCAGCTGCGAGGTGTAGGCCGCAAGCCCTTCCGTGAGGCGCTGGGTGTTGGCCGCGGTTTTTTGCAGCGTGGCGAGCGTGCCTTCGAGGTTGCTGTATACGGCATCGTCCGCGATCAGCTTGCCGAGCGTACCCTGGCCGTTGCGGATGTTCTTGGTGATCTCTTTCAGGTTGCCGGTGATCTCTACCAGGCTTTTGTTGTTCACCTGCAGGGTGTTCATGATCTCATCTGTGCTGATGCTGGTTTCCACGATGATCGTATCGCCGTCTTCCACGGCCGGCACTTCGGGGCTTCCCCCGGTGAGCGCGATGATCTTGTTGCCCACGAGCCCGTCTGAGCTGATCTTGGCGCGCACATCCTTGCGGATGAACTCGCGGCTTTTCTTTTCAATATCCATCCTCACGGCAATGGCATGCGCGCCGGCGAATGTGATGCTTTTGATGGTGCCGACCTTTACGCCGGAATACCACACGTTATTCCCCTTGGCAAGCCCGCCCACATCCCTGAACACGGCCACCACCTGCAGGGAGCTCATGAAGGTCTTTTTCTGGCCGCCCAGCACCAGTATGCCCGCCGCAAATATGAGCATGCCCGCGAACACGAATATGCCTACTATTACGGATCTTTTGTTGCTTTGATCTTTCATGGTTTATTGCGTAAAGTTATAATCATAAAATTCCCTGATCAGCTCGTCGTTGTCGGCGAACACTTCGTCGAAATTCCCTTGTTTGATGAACTTCCCGTCCTTCATCACCGCTATTTCATCGCCGGTGGCGCGGGCGCAGGTGAGGTCGTGCGTAATGATGATGGAACTGGTCTTGAACCTGCGCTGCACTTCGTTGATCAGGTTATTGATCTCGGTGCAGGTAATGGGATCGAGGCCGGCCGTTGGTTCATCGTACAGCATGATCTCCGGGCGAAGGATAAGCGTGCGGCCAATGCCGATGCGCTTGCGCTGCCCGCCGGAAAGCTCCGCCGGCATCTGGTCTATGGTATGCGAAAGCCCTACAGCATCCAGCACGATGTCCACCAGCCGGTCGCGCTGTTCGGCTTTCATAGAGGGCTCGTTGCGTTTCAGCGGGAAGGCGAGATTTTCACCCACCGTCATGCTGTCGTACAGCGCGCCGTTCTGGAAACAGAAACCCACTTTCATGCGCAGCTCGCGCAGCGCTACGGGGCCCAGTTCAGGCACTTCCTGGCCCAGCACGTTCACGGTGCCGGCATCGGGCTTCAGCAGGCCGGCTATGATCTTGATCAGCACGCTTTTGCCCGTGCCTGAACGGCCCAGCACCACGATATTTTCCCCTTTATGTAGCTTCAGGTCCACACCCCTCAGCACATGGTTGGACCCGAAGGACTTGTAAAGGCCTTCGATGGAGATCACCGTGTTGTCGTAATCTATTTCTGGCGTAAATGGTTTCATACTTATTTAGCGGATCGAATTGACGATCTGCACGATAATGATCTCTTCAATGAATATCAGGAACATGCTCACCACCACGGAGATATTCGCCGCCTTTCCCACGCCGGTGGTGCCCTGCGTGGCATTGTAGCCCAGGTAACAGCTCACGGTGCCGATCGTGAAACCGAAAACGAGCGATTTGAACAAGGAGGCAAACAGGTCCAGGAAGGAGATGTCGTCCATCGCCTTCGCGAAGAAAGCCGCAACGCTGGTCTGCTCGTTCAGGTGAATGTCCAGGTACGATCCCATCATCCCTACCAGCGCCGTGTATGCCATCAGCAATGGAAGGCACACAGTGCAGGCCATGATACGCGTCACCACCAGGTATTTGAAAGGGTTGATGGCGGATACTTCCATGGCGTCTATCTGTTCCGTCACTTTCATGGAAGCCAGCTCCGCCCCTATGCCCGAGCCTACTTTACCGGCGCAGATCAACGCGGTCACCAGCGGCGCCAGCGCCCTTATCACGGCGATGGATATCAGCGAGGGCAGCCAGGAGGTAGCCCCGAATTCCGCCAGGGACGGCCGGCTCTGCTTGGTGAACACCAGGCCGGTGATAAACCCCGTCAGGCTGATGAGGGCCAGCGATTTGTAGCCTACCATATAACACTGGCGGATAAATTCCTTTACTTCCAGCGGCGGGCGCAGCACTTCCCTGAAAAAGCGGCTGATGAACCGAAATATGTCGTGCACACTGATGAAGAAGGTATCTAATCCCTTCGAAATGACCGGTTTCTCCGGTTGATCGTTGGATTCCATTGGCTGCATTTTACCTTAACTATTACAAATTCAGGCGATGAATTGTTAATACCCGGACATTACCTTCAAATCCCGTGCCCCACAAGGGAGAGGGCGGGTTGTTCCGTCCGGGTGCTGCTACGATAAGCTGGTTTCAGTTTTTATTTGTGCCGGGTTAAAGCTGGCCTCCGCATTATTTCAGTTCCACTGTTTTCCCCGTACGGGCCGATTCCCGGGCTGCTTCCAGGATACGTACCACCATCAGGTTGTTTTCCTGCGAATATACGCCGAAGGGCGGTATGGTCTCCTTTCCCCGCACTACCGCTGCCAGGTATACGAAAGGATCTTCATACACTTTCACATCGCCGGCCGTCACCTTGCGCCGCTGTGCCCCGTCGTTCCGGGAATTCCTCAGCTCAAGGGTCCTGGCGTCGGGCGCAAAGATATAACCTTTATCGCCGTACACCTCCATGTCTTTCCGGTTAAAAGGCCAGTTCCATGATGCCTGTATAATACATTGCGCATCGTGGTAGTCCACGATGATGGTGGCGTCGTCGTCCACCTTGGGATATATGGCGGGCTTGTATTGCCGGGTAACGGCCGTCACTGCCAGGGGCTTCTGCCCTTTCATGAGCGTGGTCATGATATTGGCGCCATAACAACCGAAATCTATCAGCGCGCCGCCGCCGTTCAATACCGGGTCTGTAAGCCAGGCGAGGAATTCGGGGCTGCAGCCGATCTCTTTCGGGCCCTTGTGGCCGTCGTGGATCACCACTTTGCGGACGGTGCCGGCATAACCGCTGTCGCTCACCAGCTGGAAAGCTTTTGCCACGGAAGGATACCAGCTCGTCTCATAATTGGTGAGAAGCTTAATGTTATGCCTGGTAGCCAGCGAGTCCATACGGAGGGCCTGGGCCAGCGTAGTGGCCATCGGCTTTTCCACCATTACATGAATGCCGCGCGGGGCGCAGGCTTCCACCACTTCGAGGTGACTGTATACGGAACCAAATGCCAGCACCGCTTCGGGCTTCACGGCGTCGAGCATGGCGTTGAGGTTGGTGTAGAATAATTTTTCGGGAAGCTTGTAACGGCGGATGGTCTGCCGTATCAGCGCGGTATCGGGCTCGTAGATGCCCGCCAGCTGTATATCTCCTTTATCGCCCCGGCCGAGTATCCAGCCGGAATGGCCGTGGGAAATGCCGGCAACGGCCACTTTCACGGGCTGTGCCTGGAGATGCAGGCTGAAAAGCAGGAATATGGACAGTAACAGACGCATAATAAACTGTTTTATTGGTCAACGCCGGTTAAAGTACAATTTTAAACGAAGCGGCACAAGCCTGTGACTTTTCCCCTGCCCGAACGCTTCAGGACTGTAAAAATGCGAAGTGCTGCACAACCCTTACGGCCTTTATACAGCTAACCTAAAGGAGTAAGACCTAAGGTGCTTTTACAATAATTTACAAAGTTTACACCTTTATTTACAATCTAAGTTCCTCAGGCTGAAATATATCAAAGTATTTTTGTTGCACCAGCGTTAAAGGATATGAAAGATAAAAATGCCTTAAACGGATCTGGCTTATCAGCAGATAGAAATATGTTAATTAAACCTCCAAAAAATATGAAAAAAGTTATTTATGCGCTGATCTTACCGCTGGTTGTGGTAAGCGGACTGGTATTTGCCAATCGCGAAACTAAAAATGAAACTTCTAAAGGGCCAACCCCAAAACCGCTCTCTGCTGCTGAAAGGGAAGCCGAACGGAAAAAATGGGAGGCTACTCCT
This sequence comes from uncultured Chitinophaga sp., assembly GCA_965653435.1. GTDB lineage: Bacteria > Bacteroidota > Bacteroidia > Chitinophagales > Chitinophagaceae > Chitinophaga. Next base: position 4,049 of record CBFHAF010000002.1, on the reverse strand, counting down.
GAAGGTGTAAAGTTCAAGAAATGGGAAGCGTCTCCCGCAGGTGAAAAAGTGCTTGCCGGTGCTGCTAAAATAAGGAAGCATATCAGTGCTTTTACCAATATGGAGGCTGTTGTAACCTCTCTTTCCCTTCCGCCAGGATCAAGATTAGGCTTCGGTGTGATGGCCAGGATTGACGGTGTCGATTATATTGTAAAATTTGAGCCGGAAAAGTCTCAACTTGAGCAATTGCAAAGCCTGAAAGTTAACGACAAGATAATTATAAAAAGCCATGGCGTATCGTACGCGCCTAAGTATTCATATCCAATAGTATCGTGCGACTATGCAGAACGGGATAATAAAGTAATTTTTAAACGTGTCCCCCTCAAAGGCGGTTGCTGAATAAACTAAAAACCCCGGCAGTTTGCCGGGGCTTTTTCAAAATACCTTTCTACCACCTTTCCCAGAACCCGGGAGGCGTAATGCCCAGCGATCGCAGGTAAACATATCCCTGGCCGCGGTGGTGTATCTCATTGTCGATAAAGTACTGGATGATCGCGTAGGCAGGCCCGGCCCAGCTTTCGTTACCGAATGCGTGCACCTGTTCCTGGAAACGTTCTTCCGTGATCTTCGGCCAGTTGGCTTCTATCTCTGCCGTTACATCGTCCCATGCTTCCAGCAGCTCTTTTTTAGTGGCCGGAGGCGTATAGCCTTCGCTGTACCAGCTGAAGCGTTCATGCGCATTCCAGTTGCCGCTGATTATGCCGTGGATGCCGCCTGCGGCGGTCCTTATCATTTCCATGGCCAGCTGGGCAAAGGGGCGCATGCCGCCAATGGAATGTGTATACAATTCGTTTTCAGGGAAAGCTTCGATCACTTTACGGCTGAGCCTGCGGTGGCCCTGCCAGTGTTCCAGCATTGCGTCTGCATTGAGAACGGGGATTGCGAAGATGGAGGTTGTGTTTGCCATGTGATGCGGTTTTTGTTTTGTTGATACAAAGTAAAAACCGGGGGTTGACAGCCCTATGTCAGCAGCCCTTGGGGGAACAGAAAATTATTTTCCCGGGGCGGTTGCCGGCGTCAAAAGAGGGAAGAGCATGGCGGGAGGAAAATCCTGCACCGCCGGCCCCAGCCCTTTCAATCAACTATTTAAAAGGCCGCAGCCTTATTCGCATCTAAAACCGGTCATTCCGCCCTCAGTGAGTCCACCGGGTTCCTTAAAGCGGCTTTCAGGCCCTGCCAGCTGATGGTAGCCAGCGATACCGTGAATGCCAGGCCGCCCGCGAGAGCGAATACCCACCAGCTAAGCGTTACGCGGTATTCTATTTCCTGCAGCCCCCTCTGCAATACCCAGGCGGCCAATGGCGCCGCGAGCAAAAATGCCAGCAGCACCGGTTTCATGAAATCAGTGGAAAGCATTAGCCAAATGCCTGATTCGCCTGCGCCCATCACTTTCCGTATGCCGATCTCACGGGTACGCCGCTCTATCACGAAAGTGCTCAGCGCAAAGAGGCCCATGCAGGCAATGAATATGGCCATGCCTCCGAAAACACTGGCCAGCTGCCCCATCATCCTGAAACCTTCAAACTTCTGCCTGTATTCTTCTTTCACAATACTGAACTCGAATGGATATGCCGGGTGGCTTTTTTTGACTGCGGCCTCTAACCGCGCCAGGCGTTGCTTCCAGCTCCCATCGTCCGCCATGCGCACGAGAATGTTGCCCGTGCTGCCCCTGCTGAAAAAAATGATCATAGGCCCGGGAAGCCCGGTGAGGTCGTTGTACACAAAGTCCTTCACTACGCCCACCAGCGTATGATCGCCGATCTTCGTACCGATCAGGGGTTCTTTCAGCCCCATCTTCCGCACGGCGGCTTCATTCAGCAGGCAATTCAGCGAATCACCGCCGAAGGTGGCGCTGAAATCGCGGCCGGCGGCCAGTGTAAGACCGGCGGTTTTCACCCAGTCGTATTGAACATGCGTAACGGCTACGCTAAAATCCTGGTCAGCCGTTTTCCCGGGCCATTGTATCCCTGTGCTGTGCGAGCCGAAACGCAGCAGGTTATCCGATCCTCCGGATACGGCCACTACACCAGGCTCTGCCGAGAGATCGCGTTTTACGATATCGAAATGTTCCGCCAGCGGGCCTTTTGCGGGAATAAGCACCAGGTTGTCCGCGTTATATCCCATGGGCCGCTGCCGCATGTGTTTGGTTTGCCGGATAACGACGATGGTACCGATGATCAGGAAAATGGCAATGAGGAACTGGAACGTAACCAGCCCCCTGCGCAGCCAGGAACCGCCGCGCCCGGTTTTTACGGCGCCTTTCAGCACCTTGACCGGCTGGAAGCGGCTCAGGAAAAAAGCAGGATAGCTGCCCGCCACCAGGCCTGTAAATACACCGAGAGCCAGCATGGACGCCAGTATCTTCCAGTTCTGCAGGTTGAAAGTGACGCTCTTTTGCAAAAAGCGGTTGAAGCCCGGCAAAGCAAGCTTGGCCAGCAAAGCTCCCAGCAGCAGGGCGATAAACGACATCAGCAATGCTTCCAGCAGGAACTGTGCAGCGATGCGGCTGCGCGAGGCTCCCATAGTCTTACGCACACCTACTTCCTTCGCACGTTTCTCCGATTGCGCCGTGGCGAGGTTCATAAAATTCACGCAGGCAATAAGCAGCACGAACACGCCGATCACGCCAAGCATGATAAGCGCCTGGATGAGCCCCCCGTCTGCCTTTCCGTTCCTGAACTCGGCATACAGGCGTTTATCCTTCAAAGGGAATGCGAAGAACTCCGCTTTAACACCGGCAACCTGCGCCGGCGCAAAATGCCTGAGCTTGGACTGCACGGCCTCTTTATCAACGCCCGGCTGAAAGGCGAGCCAGGTTTGCATGCCGGCAGCGTTCCAGCTGCCGGTCCAATCCCGGTTCTCCTGCTCGTACACCCTCATGGGCATCACGAGGTCGAACCGGAGGGAACTGTTGGGCGGCAGGTCGCGGATAACGGCGCCGACTTTAAAGGCCTGCGTGCCGTTATGGGTAAAAAGCTTACCGGTGGCATCCGCCGTACCGAACAGCCTGGTGGCCGCGCTCTCCGTGATGACTGCTGAGCCTGCCGCGGCCAGGGAGGCAACGGCATCCCCGGAAATGGCGGGGAAGCTCATCATGCGGAACAGGTCGGGGTCCGCATAAATGCCCTCTTCATACAGGCTTTTGCTGCCGGCGGTAACCATTTGCCGGGCAGAAAACGTGGCACGCGCGGCATACCTGATCTCCGGCAGCTGTTCTTTCAGCGCCGCGGCCGCAGGCCCGGGTACAGACTCGGAAGTAACTATTTCTCCGCCCTGCACCTGGTTGCGCATCAGCTGGTGGATATTATCCAGGTCTGTATGAAAATGATCGAAGCCCGTTTCGTAACCGGTATACAGCAGGATAAGCATACCTATGGCGAGCCCCAGCGCCAGCCCGGCGATATTGATGAAGGAAGGAACCTTGTTCCGCAACAGGGTGCGCCAGGCCATGATCAGGTTGCTTTTCAGCATGGGATAAATTTTATTGGTTAGGTGGGTAATGCGCTCCAATCGGAGTGCCAGAAAGCAATGTCATTACTAATCAACCCACTATGCATTTTATAATCAGCGGAGATGTCCGGATTTAATACACCGGCCGTCCGGTTGCGGTAAAACCTGGCTTACACAAACATCTTTGGCGCGATCGCCCCCTCTCCTGCACCGTTGTACATGGCCCACGCCGCGCCCCCATAGCTGGAAAAGCGGCGAAAAATAACTTTAAGAACGGTCATGGCGGCGGCTTCCGGGGGCTTACAGCCACTGGGAGTTCGCGCCACAGAAGGGGGCTTTTTGTGCCAGCGCTTTACGCTATATTTACACTAATCAATGCACAAACCACCATGAAAGTAGTATCTCTGGTAATTTATGAAGAAGCCATTCTTTCGGCTGTAGCGGGCGTATTGGATGTATTCGAAGGCGCCAACCAGCTGCTCAGAATGGCTGGAAAGGAACCGGCATTTAAAGTGGAGCTGGTCAGTGAAAAGGTCAAGCACATCCAGCTGAATGTCCCC
>CBFHAF010000001.1:0-26855 GCA_965653435.1 uncultured Chitinophaga sp. | reverse complement strand
AACTGGTCGCCACGGGTCTTTTTCGCGGTTTCCGGCTTGCCCACAAACCCGTGAATGTTCATATAATCGGTGGTTTCCTTGACGGTCACCAGTTTTGAATTGTAGTGCTGGCCGAGGATGTTCACAACCCTTTGTTTCAGGGAGCCCTTTTCGAGGTGGAACATTTGCTGGCCATTGCTGTTGAGCGAGAACTGGAGATGCGGGAAGGCGAGGGCCACGCGGATGAACTCATCCACAATATGGCGCATTTCGGCGGCGTTGCTCTTCAGGAAGTTGCGGCGGGCAGGCACGTTGAAGAAGAGGTTCTTCATGGCGATGCTGGTTCCCATAGCCGTCTGGCAGGGTTCCTGCCGCTTGATGACGCTGTTGTCTATCTCTATGAAAGTGCCCAGTTCGTCGCCGGTGCGGCGGGTTTTAAGCTCTACCTGGCTCACGGCGGCAATGGAAGCGAGCGCTTCGCCGCGGAAGCCCATGGTGCGGATGTGGAAAAGATCGTCGATGGAACGGATCTTGGAGGTGGCATGGCGCTCAAAGCACATCCGGGCGTCTGTATCGCTCATACCGCTGCCGTTATCTATTACCTGCACCAGCTCTTTGCCGGCGTCCTTAATAAAAAGCTGGATCTCTGTAGCGCCCGCGTCTACTGCATTTTCGAGCAATTCCTTCACTGCCGAGGCCGGCCGTTGGATCACTTCCCCTGCTGCTATCTGGTTCGCTAAATTGTCTGGTAGTAAATTGATGATATCCGCCACTTGCCTGCCTTTTGGCGTAAAGGTAGGAATAAAAAATATTGTTAAATACAATACCCCGGCAATCCATTCGGAGCGGCGTTTCGTACCTTTATGGTGGTTGAGGTTAAGACATTTATCCCTGGTATTAATAATGACGTTAAGGCGTAGTTAACGCGAAATCAAATAACTGGTATGAAACTGTGGAATCTTCTAATTTTAGGGCTGACGTTATTGATCAGTCAATGCACATACTCTCAAAACGGGAAAAAAACCAATACAATGGATGAAAAAAAGAATCCGGTGTACTCCCGCACGGATACTGGTAAAGTAAACCTAACAGACGCAGAGTGGAAGAACCTATTACCCAAAGATGTATACGGTATTGCCCGGGAAAAGGGTACCGAATGGGCATTTACGGGAAAATACTGGAACACAAAAGACAAAGGCACTTACTATTGCGCAGCATGCGGTAACCCGCTGTTCGTGTCAGACACCAAATTTGAAAGCGGCTGCGGCTGGCCCAGTTTTTACCAGCCCATCAGCAAAACCAGCGTAATCTATACGCCGGACAATTCCCACGGCATGCAGCGTACCGAAGTACAATGCGGCCGCTGTAAAGCCCATCTGGGGCATGTTTTCGACGACGGGCCTCCACCAACAGGCCTCCGTTACTGCATCAACTCCGTGATCCTTGATTTCGACAAAGCGCACGAAGCAGAAAAGAAGTACAAGGAAAAGGAATGAGTTTCCCCCACTAACCTGACTGTATGTTGCGGCACAACAGGCTTGTGCCCCCGGCTGGGTTTTTGACCAGCGCCGGGCATGCATAAATTATTCATGAGATTTCCCATGAAATAAAAAAGAGCCCCGGCGACATGCCGGGGCTCTTTTCTTTTGGATGGGTATCAATAATTGGGGTTCTGCTCCATGGTGGGCGTCCCGTTCAGGCTGCTGTTCAGTATTTCCTGCGCGGGTATCGGATAATATTCGTGTTTTCCTTTCTCGAACTTCACATCGTTGAAATAAGTGCGTTTCAGCTTTTCCTTAGCATAGTAAGCGTTCAGCACCTGGTCTGCTATGCCCCAGCGCACCAGGTCGAAAAAGCGATGGCCCTCCATGCCGAATTCCAGTCTTTCCTCGAAACGTACGGCCTTCCGGGCAAACACGGGATCCGTCCAGGGCGTGTTGTACAGGCCTATCACGTAATTGGCGGCGTTGGTGCCGTCTGACCTTTTCACAAACCCGGCCGCATTCTGGGCGCGGGTACGGATCTGGTTCACCAGCGTTCTGGCCCTTTCCAGGTTGCCCAGTTCCACTTCGCATTCCGCCAGCCACAAAATGGCATGGGAGAAGCGGATCATGCGGTAGTTGTTCGCATTCTGGCGCGGGTTGCCCGTCCAGGTGGAGTTGCCGATCTCCGATTTGGAAAAGAGGTGTTTTTTAGGTGAATAGGGCCCGGCGTACGACTGGTCCCTGATATATGCTTTGCCGGGGTGATCGCCATGGTCGAGGTAAGGTATGCCGCGGCGGCCTACGGTCCAATCCAGGCGGGGATCCAGCTGGCCGGTGTAAGGGGTGAAGGGCTGGGTGGATTCGAGGCCCTGGTCGTTCTTAACATCGGAGTCGTTGAAGGTATCGAGCATGGGGAGGCCGCTGGCGTCTGTTTTGAACGCGTTCACCATGTTCTGCGAAGGCTGGAAGAAGCCGCAGCAGGTAGTAGGCCCGCCATAAGGGTAGTTGAGCGTTACGCCCTGGTTGCCGTTCTCACCGCCGCCGGCCCCATCGTTCACGGAGTGCTCCACTTCAAAAATGGATTCGGCGTTGTTGTTGGTAGCTGCGCGGAAGTTCTCGGAATAACGGGCCATTAGCGAAAAGCCGCCGCGGATATAGATGGAATCCAGCAGGGGCTTGGTTTGCGTGAATTTCTGCTGGAACAGGTACGCTTTGGCGAGCATGGCGGCCGCTGCCCACCTGGTGGCGCGCCCGGGCTGGCTCTGCCGGTGGGGAAGGTTAGCCCATGCAAACTGCAGGTCCGCTTCTATCTTGGGCCAGATGTCTTCCTTATTGGGAATTTTCGTGCTGTTGGGATCTTCCGGGTTGTAGGTCGTTTCATCCACATACGGCACGTTCTTCCACATCTTTTTTGCTTCAAAATGATAATGGGCGCGGAGGAACCGGGCCTGCGCTATGATCTGCTGCTTTTCCGTTTCGTCTATGTCCGTGGCCTTGCCCAGTGCAATAAGCACATCGTTGCTGCGGGCCACGCCATCGTATACCGCGCGCCACTTGCCCCTGAAGTGGTTATTGTCCGGCAGTATCTTACGGGTTTCTATGAAAGAGATCTCGGGCTGGTCGCCGGAGGTGGAACCTTTGTAGGCATCGTCTGAAGCGACGGCGCCGTAGATCCAGTTGTCTGCGGAGCCATGCCAGGATGTGCCGCCGGCGCCAACGCCGTCCAGCAGGGAATAAGCGGCCACGAGCAAGGCGTTCACGCCTTTCTTATTGTTCAGCTGGTCCGGCAGCAGCACGGCCTTGGGCTTCACGTCCAGGAATTTGTTGCTGCAGGAAACCGCTATCAGGATGAGCACGAGAGCGGTGAATATTTTACGTAGTTGCATAACGATCAGTTTAAGAATTAGAAGCTCAGGTTTGCGCCGATCAGGAATGTTTTAGCGGCCGGGTAAGCGCCTTCATCCACACCCATATGCCGGTCGTTGTTCGCGCCGTATCCTCGCAGGTTGATCTCCGGATCGAGGCCTGTATATTTGGTGATGGTGAACATATTCTGCGCCTGGAGATATACCTGGAACATTTCCACGCCCACTTTGCGCAGCAGGCTTTCCGGCAGCTTGTAGGACAGCTGGATGTTCTTCATCCTGAAATAGGAACCGTCTTCGAGGTAGTAGGTAGACGGGTTGGAGCTGATCACATCGTTGGAACGCAGCTGCGGCAGCTTGGCGTCGGTTTTGCCCGGCCTCCAGGAATTATCCTTCATTTCGCGGCTGCGGTTGCCGCCGAACGTCGGGAAATCGGTCCAGTAACGTACGTAGTTGAATATCTCGCCGCCCTGCACGCCGGATGCAAAAAGCGTCAGGCCCCAGTTCTTGTAACCGAGCTGGATGTTGGCCCCGTAAGTGAAATCGGGGTGCGGGCTGCCGATGATCATGCGGTCTTCCGCATTGATCACCCCATTGCCGTCCCGGTCGTGGAAAATGAACTGGCCGGCCTTGTTGTTCGCGCCGCCGCCAAATTGCGTGGCATGCCTGGCTGCTTCTTCGTCTGTCTGGAAAATACCGTCTATCTGGTAACCGAAGAAGGAGGAGATCGGATAGCCGGCCTGGGTAACTGTCATGGATGGAAGGCGGGTGGTGAAGCCGAAATAACGGGTGTTCGGGTTGCCGTCCGTTACTTCAACATTGTTGCGGTAAGTGGAGAAATTGACGCCGACGTCGTAGCGGAAATCACCCGCGGCCGCGTCGCCAACGTAATTGATGCCGAGCTCGATCCCTTTGTTCACCATAGTGCCTATGTTACGGAAAGGGTTGGTGGCGATACCCTGCGTGAATTGCAGCTCTACGGGGAACAGCATGTCGGTGGTCTTGCGGGTATACCAGTCAAAATTCACGCCCAGCCGGCCTTGCAGCAGGCTTGCGTCGAACCCGAAGTCCAGGCTGGAAGTGGTTTCCCACTTGGCGTTGGTATTGCCGAACTGGGTGATCTCATAACCCTGCAGGGATGTGGTGCGCGCGCCGTTCAGGTCATAGAACGATGTGGTGGGATTGGTGCCGAAGAACGTATAGGGATTGTAGTTACCGATCTCCTGGTTCCCGGTCTGGCCATATGCGGCGCGCAGCTTGAGGTCGTTGAGGATGCGGCCGCCTTTCATGAACTCTTCTTCTGTAACGCGCCAGCCGATACTGGCTGCGGGGAAGTACGCCACCCGGAAGTCCTGCGCAAAGCGGCTGGAACGGTCGCGGCGGAGGGTCAGGTCTACCAGGTATTTTTCGCTGAATGCATAGTTGATCTTCCCGAACTCAGAAGCAAGGCGCCAGTTGGACGCGTTGCCGCTGTTGGTGGAGGTACCGGCGTTACCGGCGTCCAGGTAGCGGTTGTCTTTATCGTCCAGGAAAAAGTTGGCGCGGCCCGCGGCAAATTGCTCGAAGTAGTTGCTGATGGACTCGGTACCGACGATCACGTTGAACCGGTGGAAGGCGCCCAGCCTGAATTTGTAGGTGAGCGTGTTATACCAGGTCCAGGTGGCCTCGTAGTTGTTGTTCGTGCTCAGGTTGCTGTTGGACGCTGATTCGGACGACTCGATATCGCGGATATTGAAAGTCCGGATGTTGAAAGTGGTGTAATCCACGCCAAAGCTGGTACGGGCGGTGAGGTTGGGCAGGATGTCCGCTTCCAGGAAGGCATTGCCGAATATACGAAGGTCTTTGCCCACGTTGTCTTTATTACGGTAGAGCAAGGCCACGGGATTGCGCGCATTGTCCAGGTCGCCGCCTTTGGTGCCGGCAAAGTTACCCATGATGTCGTACACCGGAATGATAGGCTGGAGGCGGTATGCGAAAGAAACCGGGTTGCTTTCGTTCTGGTTGCCCGAGGGCTGGCCCACTCTTTCACCATACGCTACCTGCAGGTTTTCCCCGGCGCGGATGCGTTTGGTCACATTGAATTCGGTGTTGGCGCGGATGGAATAACGTTTGAAGTAGGTGTGGATCATGATGCCCTGCTGGTTGAAATAGTTCAGGCTCATGGCGTAACGCCCGCCGTCGCTGCCGCCGGAAACGCCCACCTGGTGGCTTTGGATAGGGGCCGGGTCAAAGATCTCGTCCATCCAGTCCGTACCTTCTTTGTTGGCTTTGGTAATCAGCCATTTGGTTTTCCTGAATTCGGGCGCGTCTATATCGGCGCTGTAATTTTCGGGATTCACGCGGGGATCACTGGCGGAGGCGCCGTCCGGGAAAATGTAATCAGGGATCACAGGGCTTGCGCCGCTGCCGAATTGCGCATGTTTGGGATAGCCGGTGGCGGCGTCCACATTACCTGCGTTGATGCGCGATTCCCAGAGCAGGTCCGCATACTCCCGGGTATTGAGCAGGTCCAGGAATTTAGCGGCGCGCTGGGTGCCGTAATACATATCGTAGGTGAGTTTGGGTTTGCCGGGCTTTCCCCTGCGGGTGGTGATGATCACCACGCCGTTACCTGCGCGGGAGCCATAGATGGAGGATGCGGAAGCGTCTTTCAGCACCTGCATGCTCTCGATATCGTTCAGGTTGAGCATATTCAGGTTTCCCTTGGTGGGCACCCCGTCTATGATATACAGCGGTGAGTTATCGTTGATAGTGCCGAAGCCGCGGATGCGCACCATTACGTTGCCGCCGGGCGCATTTTCGTTGCCGATGGTAACGCCGGCTACCCGGCCCTGGAGGGCCTGGCCCACGTTGGCGGCGGGCGCGGACAGGAGTTGTTTCACATTAACGGTGGCCACGGCGCCGGTGATATCCTTTTTCGACTGGCTGCCATAGCCGGTCACCACTACTTCGTTCAGTTGGCCGGCATTTTCGTCCAGCTCTACGTCGATGGTGGCGGCGCTTCCCACGGTTACTTCTTTTTGTCCGAAGCCTACGAAGGAAAACTGCAGCACGTCGCCGCTTTTGGCGGTAATGGAATAAACGCCCTGTGGGTCTGTAACGGTACCGGTCTTGGTACCTTTGATGACAACGGTAACGCCGGGCAGGGGCGATTTGTCGAGTTTGCCGGATACTTTGCCCGTGATCTTACCGGATTGCGCCCATGAGGCCAGGCATGGCAATACCAATAGCCATAAGGCCAGCAGCCTGCGGGCTCCGCAGTTTACGTGGAATGACATAGATGTTTTAGTTTACAGGATGGAAAATCGGTTGACTTCCCGGTTCACAAAATCGATTTAGCTTTGGCGTTCAGGTCGTTGGCAGCCGTCTTACGGCGCAAGTTGATAGTACTTCTTAGTCATAACGGAAGTGATTTTGGTGATGAAGAATGTGACTCGATTCAGATATGGCGTTAAAAAAATCGGGGCGCTAGTGTGTTACATAGTACTGCGCATAACGTGTGTTAGGTTTTAAAAGGTCAATAAAACAATTACAGGTTTTCTCTCTCTATCTGTGGTGTTCTGAATTTACAACTTTATTTTAAAAAGGCGGGCTTTTTTTGAATAACCGTTGGCATGCAGGCCGGGCACAGCCGGTGCGGATAAACAGGGGAAGGAATATTGGAAGGATCAGGAACTGATGTCCGCCATTTCGAAGGTGTTCGGCTCAAATTCGATGATGTCGTAAACGGCCAGCTGGAATTTGTCCAAAGGATCTTCGGCGAGGATGGCCTCCACTTCGCGGCGGCTGCCTGCCTTGCAGAGAATAATGGCGCCCGTACGGGGTTTCCTGCGGCCGGAGATGAGGAATTTTCCCTCCCGGTATTGTTTTTCCAGGAAGGCATTGTGCGCAGCCATATAATGCTCTATGGCCGCAACAGGGCGGATGTACTGTAAGAGGATCAGGTACATAATTAAACGGTTCTTCAGTAAATGGTTAAAATTCAGATATATGCAAAGGTAGACAAATTGTTGAAAGTAGCCGGTTTTAGGCCGCAGATCAATAAATTTAAACGTATTAGCAAAAAAGCTTGTATTTTTACCGGTAATTTTCAAATCCATTTAACATCTTTCTCTTTATGAAAAGAATGATCTCCAGAACGCTGCTCGTTTTTTCCGGGGCAGCGGTGTTATTGTTATCCGCCTGTTCCAAGACCCCGGAGCAGGGCAAGCATATTCCCAAAACCGCTGCGCTCGTGCTGGGCATTAACTCTGCACAGATACAGGACAAACTGGTTACGGAAGGGCTGACAGTAGATAAACTGTTCGACGCCGTGCAGACCAAAGATACCTCCAACTCCATGGGCAAAGCCCTGAAAGACGCCGAGAACTCAGGCATCGATCTGAAAGGCGACGTTTTCATCGCCATGGTTCCCGGTGAAGCCGGTAACAAAGGCTATTTTACAGCTACGGCCAAACTGAAGGACGCCGCCAAATTCGAAGCTTTCGTGAAAGAGAAATCCAAGAAAGAAGTAAAAGCCGGCACCGACTTTAAATACGTGGAAGACGACAATGCCATCGTTGGTTTCGACAAAGAGACCCTTATCGGCGTTTTTGCTTTCGACCCCAGCGACCTCGATCGCGGTTCCGCATACGATGACATGGGCGCCTTCGGCGACAGCGCTGCCGCTCCCGCCCCCGCTGCGCCCAAAGCAGTTAACAATGTTGAAACGCTCAACAAGCTGTTCCACCTGAAAAAAGACGAATCCATCGCCGCTGTTGAATCTTTCAAAGACGTACAGAAAGAAAAAGGCGACGTGTTCTTCTGGATGAGCAGCGAGCAGATCTATGCTTTCAACCCCGGCACTGCTTCCGGCATGGCCGCGCTTATGAGCGGTAATATCAAGAAGCTGACGGAAGGCGCGTTTACCACCGCCGCCGCACACTTCGAGAACGGGAAGATCAAGGTGAACAGCACTTCTTATGCAGGCAAGGAAATGTCTGAGATCATGAAGAAATACCCCATGGAGAAAGTGAACATGGAAATGATCGAAAATTATCCTTCCGAAAATATCCTCGGTTTCGCCGTAATGAACTTCGACCTGCGCATGGTAGGTGAGATCCTGAAGCTCGTGGGCATGGACGGCCTGGTGAACATGGGCCTCGCCGAAGCACAGCTGACGATCGACGATGTACTGAAAGCATTCAAAGGCGAAATCGCCATTATCGGTTCAGACTTTACCGTAGTGAGCCAGCCTTCTCCCTGGGATTCTTCCGTGAGCATGGAAAAACCGGATGTTAAATTCGTGTTCAATATGAAAGTGGGCGATAAGGCCGCTTTCGAGAAAGTAATGAGCAGCAAGATGATCGCACCGATGTTCTCCAAACAGGGCGACCAATACGTACCGCAGCAGCCCATGGGCGATGTTGCGATCTCCATCAACGACAAACGCATCCTGGCCGCTTCAGACCAGGCACTGCTGACTGCCTACGAAGCCGGCAAATCCAAAGCCAAGCTGGAGGAAGTAGCTGTAAACGCCGCCAAAGGCAGCGTGCTGGGAATGTATCTTGATATTGAAAAGATCGTGAACAACATCCCTGAAAAGGAAATGAAAGAACTGCCGGACAGCATTGCCAACGACCTGAAAGGCCTGCTGAAGAACTTCACTGTTTCTTCCGAGCCCTTCAACGGCAAAAACCAGAAATCCGTTCTGGAACTGAATTTCAAGAACGAAAGCCAGAACACGCTGGTACAGCTGGTGAACTTCACTAAAAAAATGTGGGCTTACTACGAAGCTAAAAAAGCGGAGGACGAGGCAGCCTGGACACAACCTGCGGATTCCACCGCTGTGATAGATTCTGCGGTTGCCGTTCCTGCGCCGTAACATAAATTTTTTATCCGCTTTGCGGAGGAAGAAGCTGCCTGCAACGGGCAGCTTCTTTTTTTTTGCCTATATTTAAACTTCTACAACAGCAACATATGCAGATCCAGCTTTCTGCGGTTGTGCCGGTTCCGCTGCGCGAAAGGATATTGCAGCGGCAATCCGACATCTGGAACCGCGACGTTACTTTCCAGCCGGGACAGTTCATCAAGATCAAAGCCCCCTCAGGCACAGGTAAAACCACGCTGGTGCATTACCTCTATCATATCCGGTACGACTATACGGGCACGGTGAGCGTGAACGGCAAGCCCTGGCAGAGCTATAACCGCGACCACCTGAGCGCCATCCGCCAGCAGCAGGTGAGCGTCGTGTTCCAGGACCTCCGCCTGTTCGACCAGCTGACCGCTCTGGAGAACATAGAACTGAAACGGGTGATGCATCCGCAGCCATATTACCCGCAGGAAAAAGCGCTCGAATTTGCGGAACGCCTGGGTGTTACGCATGTGCTGAAGCAGAGCGGCGCCACATTGTCTTACGGGGAACGCCAGCGCATCGCCATCATCAGGGCGCTGATGCAGCCTTTTGAATGGCTTATGATGGACGAGCCTTTCAGCCACCTGGACGATGCCAATGCAGACAAGGCTGCGAAGCTCATCGCCGAAGAATGCACCGCGCGTAAAGCCGGGTTCATTCTTACCGACCTCGACCATGACCAACGATTTGACTACACCGTAAGCTATCTTTTATAACATGCAGTTCAACGAGATTTTAAAGAAGATCATTCACACCGGTGTTGGCCGGGGCCGTTTCTGGATGGCCTCTATCGGGCTGGGGATAGCAATGCTGCTGATACTCGTGGCATTGCAGGTGCATACCAACTTCAATGAATTGCTGTATGGCCAAAAAAACCAGAACGAAAGGGCGGATTACCTGGTGGTGAATAAAAAGATCACCAACGATATGATGGGCCGGCCGGAGCTGACGGTTTTCAGGCCGGAAGAGCTGAAAGATATTGCTGCGCAGCCCTTCGTGGAAGACTTCAGCGTGATCACCGCCGCACAATATAACGTGCGCCTGGAAGCGGACCAGCTGGGCTTTTCCACGCTGGCGTTCTTCGAATCCGTACCGGATAATTTTATTGACGTGCAAACAACGGACTGGAAATGGCAGGAAGGCGAACAAACCGTTCCCATTATTGTACCCCGCGATTTCACCAATATGTTCAACTTCGGGTTTGCGCTGGGCAACAACATGCCGCAGTTCTCAGAAGAAACGATCAAAACCCTCAGTCCCGGCATCGTGATCAGCCAGGGCATGCGAACCGGCCGCTTTATGGGCAGGATAGTGGGTTTCAGCGACCGTATCTCTACCGTGCTGGTGCCGCAGGCCTTTATGGACTGGGCGAATGGTATTTACGGAACGGGCGCAGCCAAAGCGCCTTCCCGGGTGATCATCAAAACCAAAGATCCCAGCAGCACCGTGCTCACCTCTTACCTGGAGGAGCATAAATACATTACCGACGAAGAAAAGACCAAATACAGCAAGATCAGGGGCATTGTACAGATCATCGTATCGGCCGTAGGCTTTTTCGGGCTGGTATTGCTGATGTTCGCGTTGCTGGTGTTCAGCATGTTTATTCAGCTGGTGATAGAATCGTACCGGAACGAGATACGGCTGCTGATCACGCTGGGCGCTTCTCCCGGTCAATTGCAACGGTACCTGCTGAAACAGTTCATCCCGATGTACATTGTTACCGGCATTGTGGCTTTTGTGGCGGTTACCGGCCTGCAATGGTGGGCATCCGGACTGCTGGCGTCACGCAACATGTTCGTATCGCAGTGGCCGGGTATTATGGCCCTGGTGGCCACGGTGGCCATAATGGCGCTTGTTTATACGGTGAACTGGCTGGCTGTGCGCAAGCATATCGCGGAACATACCTGATCAACCATCATACACATATGAAAAAGACCCTGATCCTCCTGTTTTCCCTGGTTACCGCGCTGACGGCATCCGCGCAGCGTACGATCCTGCATTGCGGTACGCTGATAGACGGCGTGAGCGATAAGCCCCGGCAGCAGATGACCGTGATCGTCGAAGGCAAAAAGATATCCGCCGTACAGGCGGGCTACACGGCCCCCGGCCCCGGCGATAAAGTGATAGACCTGAAAAACCAGACCGTCATGCCCGGATGGATGGACATGCACGTGCACCTGGAAGGCGAGACCAATAAAAATGCCTACACCGAAAAATTCACGCAGAACCCCGCAGACCTTGCTTACCAGAGCGTGCGTTATGCAGAGCGTACGCTCATGACGGGTTTCACTACCGTGCGCGACCTGGGCGGCACCGGCGTGAACATCGCCCTGCGCAACGCCATCAACAAAGGGCTGATCGTAGGCCCGCGCGTATTTACGGCCGGCAAGTCCATTGCCACCACCGGCGGGCATGCGGACCCGACTAACGGCTTCAGCCGTGCGCTCATGGGCGATCCAGGACCTGATGCCGGCGTTGCGAACGGGCCCGATGAATGCCGCAAAGCTGTACGGCAGGCTTACAAGAATGGTTCCGACCTCATCAAAATAACAGCCACCGGCGGGGTGCTGAGCGTAGCGAAAGACGGCAGCAGTCCGCAGTTCACAGATGAAGAGCTGGCCGCTATCGTCAGTACCGCGAAAGATTACAACTTCAGGGTAGCTGCGCACGCCCATGGCACAGAAGGCATCAAACGCGCCATCCGTGCGGGAGTGAATTCCATCGAGCACGGCACATTGATGGACGACGAGGCGATGGCCCTCGCGATTAAACACGGTACCTGGTATGTGCCCACTATCACGGCGGGCCGTTCCGTGGCGGACTCAGCCAAAATACCCGGGTATTATCCGGAGATCGTGAAGCCAAAAGCGGAAGCCATCGGCCCGCAGATACAGGGCACTTTTGCAAAGGCCTGGAAAAAAGGCGTGAAGATCGCTTTCGGCACGGATGCCGGCGTGTACATGCACGGGCGCAACTGGCTTGAATTTGTGTATATGGTCGAAGCAGGCATGCCCGCGATGGACGCCATCAGATCCTCCACCATCAAAGCCGCGGAGCTGCTGGGTATGGAAAGCCAGCTGGGCAGCGTGGAGGCCGGGAAAATTGCAGACTTCACCGCTGTAGACGGCGACCCGCTGAAGGACATACAGGCGATGGGCAAAGTGAGCTTCGTGATGAAAGACGGCTTGATTTTTAAGCAGGGAACCGCTAACTTGGCATCCGTAAAAAACTAGGTTATGCCCAACACTAAAAAATTCGTGCACGTTGTTAATTTCTATCTGAAACCGGACCTGTCTGCGGCAGATATAAAGAAATTCGAGGAAGGCGTTAGCTCGCTCGGCAAAATAGAAACCCTGATCGTGTTTAATGTTGGCAAACCCGCGGCTACTGCAGACCGGCCTGTGATAGATAAGAGCTACAGCTATTGCCTGCTCACTGTGTTTAACGACATTGCCGGCCACGACGTTTATCAGGAACACCCCGTGCACCTGGAATTCATCAAGAATTGCAATATGCTCTGGGACAAAGTAGTGGTCTTCGATTCCGAAACGATCGATCTATAAAGAAAAAGGGGCTTAATGAGCCCCTTTTTTATGTTCTTCTTCTTCAAGGTCGGCCAAAAAATCCGGGTCTTCTTCATTTACCAGGCTGCTATGCGGCAGCACAAAGGTTTTGGCTGCCCTTTCCGACCGCATCACATACCTGATCAGCAGCATAATAATCACCCAACGGGCGATGCTTTGCATCATCAGCAACCTGATATCTTCCGTGACAAGCTGCCGGAACAGCAGGCTTACGCCGACTGTATCCATCAATATGAACACTTCCTGCAAAATGAGGATGATCATGAACGTGCGCGGGAAAATGTCGCGGGTCTTGAAAAACAGGATCAGCAGGAAGGCGGAGCCTACTATCAGGAAAGTGTTGGTGATGATTTCCAGCACGATGATCAGTTTCAGCAGCAAGGCCTGTCCGCCTTCAAATCTTTCCGAAAGACCGGTCCAGAAATCTTCATCCCATACTTCCATCCGCGCCAGGCCCCATAGCGCCGTTAGTTGCCGCAGTATCAGGATCAGCACAATAAATATGAGGCCCCCGCTGATGTTCAAGGGAACGGGCGTGGGATATTGCACCGGCAGCGAAAGCCGGAATATATAGAATGCGATGGCCGTGAAACCGGCGAGAGATACCAACGCGATCAGCGTGGAGGAAAGATTGAGCCCGGCAATGAGCACCAGGATGGAATTCAGAACGGTCATAGGGGTGTGTATCAGAATTCAACAGTAAGCGCATACACGGCGAAGGTTGCCAGCCAATGCTCACCGGCATAATCGCCGCTGGCAACATGTGGCAGGGCGGCTTTCAGGTGAAGCGTGGCCAGCGCGCGCACTGCTTCCTGCTTATCGCCGCAGTGTTTTGCAATGCCGTAAAGGCACCAGGCGCGGCTGAGGTTTAGCCCGTCAAGATGCACCAGCTTGCCGTCTGTACGGTCGTTCACCGTAGCGACGCTAAAGAGGGGAGGTCCTTCCTGGAAAAGGCCGGGCAAAAATTCCCGCACCCACTTGCCGTATGCATCGGCCGGCAGGATACGCCACATCAGGTCCGCCTCTTCGAGGCAGGGCGAAAGGAAATCGTAACCGCCGGGCTCCCAGCTGGCGGGGCAGTTCTTGTCGTTCGCATAGAACCGCATGGCCGTGCTTTTGATGGAAGCCTGCAGCGCAGTGTCTCTCAGGGTAACGGCGTAATCCCAGGCCAGGCGGAGGCCAAAGGCGAGATTGGTATGTTCTCCCACCCTGATCGGGTAGGCGATCTTTTTGAGGAAGTCGCGGTAGGCATTGCTGAAATAGAATGCGAGCGGCGCGATGTTTTGCCTCAGCTGCGCGGCCAGCGGGTCATTCCAGGTAACGAGCTCCTGTTGCAGCTGCAGCAGCCAGCTCCAGCCATAGATGCGTTCAAAGCCTTTGTTCTCTTTGTTGCGGAAGAGCTGAATTTCTTTGCGGATATTTTCCTGCGAAAGGTTTTCCGCAAGCTTCCGCCTGATCTCCGTTGCACTGGCCAGCTGCGGGTACATCTTCAGCAGGCGCACCAGCATCCAGTGGCCGTGCACGCTGCTATGCCAGTCGTAGCAACCGTAAAAAGCAGGATGATAGGTTTTGGGTGCGGTAAGGAAAGAAGAGTCTGAGTATACGATACCGGTTTTGTAAGGGAATTCGTGCTGCATGCATTTCAGCGGCAGGGCGGATAAATGGGCAGCGCCTTCGGTGGTAAGGCGAAGCTGCCCGTTCTTTTCCTCGTACAGCGGCATCTGCGCGAAGCCGTTGAGAAAGCAGCATAAGCATAGCAGCAGGGATATTCCTTTCATAAGTATTACCTGTTCAGTAAAAGTTTAACGTAAAAAGACGGTCTGGTCAGTTTTTTCCGGAGGTCCACTTCATAGAACATGCTGGAGATCACATCACGGAGCTGTTTGTTGCGCATGCCCATTTTCATGAGCCAGTTGAACAGCCGCGGGTATTTTACCAGCTGCTGCAATTTGTAGCTGAGCTTCAGCTCCGGGCCCAGCACGCGGTATACGCTTTCGTCGTAAGCCATCATTGCTTCTTCGCTGAAATTATCCGCTTCCAGGCAGGCTGCGGCTTGTTTTGCGGCAATGGCCCCGCTGTAAATTGCGTTGCCGATGCCTTCGCCGGTGAAGGGATCTATGATGTAGGCCGCATCTCCTACCAGCATGTAGCGGTTTCCGGAAAGGCGGCGTTTTTTGGAACCGAGCGGCAGGCCGTAACCATCCAGGCTGCTGGTCATTTCCGCATCACGGAAACGTTCTGCGAAGATTGGATCCTGCTGCAGCGTTTCGGTAAGCAACTGCTTGAGGTTCACCTTGCGGTCGCGCACGGCGTCGCTGAGCATATCCATGCCCACGTTGGCTTCGCCGTTCGGCAGGGGAAATATCCAGAGGTAGCCGGGCAGCAGGTTTTTCAGGAAATGCAGCTCAATGAAACTATCCGCATGCGTTCCTTTTACACCTTTGTAATAAGCCCGGATGCCCGCGGCATAATATTTCGGCTCCATACGGATGCCTGCAACCTCTTTTGTGAAAGAGGAATGCGCGCCGTTGGCAATAATGAGCAGCTTCGCTTTCACCACGAAATCGCCGGCGTTATTGCGGACGGTATAACCGTCTTCGTCCAGTGAATATTTATCAATGGTAACGCCTTCGAAAAGCTGCACGTTCGGGCTGCGCTTCAGCTCCTCCACCATAAAATTATCGAAGTGGATGCGTTTGCAAACGAAGCCGAGGGGCGCGTCCGCCTGCTTGTTGTAATTGGGTTTGTAAGGAACGTCCATCCCCTGGCGGCCGGGGGAAACGAAAGTAACGCCCCAGCTGTTTTCTTTTTCTGCAAATGCCCTCAGCCGCTCCGCGATCCCTTTATCGATCTTTTCAAGCCCGGTAATTACTTTGCCGCTGAGCCCGTCGCCGCACACTTTATCCCTGGGGAACACTGCCTTGTCCACAACCACGCAGGGAATGCCCAGCCTGTCCAGCTGGAGCGCCGTGGTGGCGCCTCCGGGTCCTGCTCCTATTATACAAACTGAAGTGGTGATCATAGGGTGCCAAGATACG
Source organism: uncultured Chitinophaga sp. (assembly GCA_965653435.1). Lineage (GTDB taxonomy): Bacteria > Bacteroidota > Bacteroidia > Chitinophagales > Chitinophagaceae > Chitinophaga. Next base: position 11,012 of record CBFHAF010000001.1, on the reverse strand, counting down.
TAATCCGGCGCCGCGGAGGAAATATATATCTTTGCGGAAAACCTGAAAACATGTTCGGAGACTTGTTCGGAAAGCTGCAGGAAGCGCAGCAGAAAATGAGCGACAGCAAAGAGCGCCTCAAACATATCACTGTTGAAGGCGAAGCGGGCAATGGCGCCGTAAAGGTACTGGTTACGGGCGCCCGCGAAGTGCAGAGCCTTGAGATCGCCCCGGCTTTATTGGATGCGGAAAGGAAAGAGGAGCTGGAAGACCTGCTGATCACTGCGCTGAACCGCGCCCTGAAAAATGCGGAGAACGCCTGGGAAGCTGAAATGAAAAATGTAGCTGGCGGTATGCTGGGCGGCATGGGCCTCCCGGGAATGTAAGGCATAAAAAAAACCGTTCCGGCTTAGCCGGAACGGTTTCATTATCCTTTTTATCTTAATCTGAATATCTTAGCCAACCTCTTCTGCCTTCAGCATTTTCTGATACTTCTTCCTTTCTTCTTCGTCCAGGATGGTTTTACGCATACGGATGTGGTTGGGCGTTACTTCGATGCACTCGTCCTGCTGGATGTATTCCATGCATTCTTCAAGCGTCATCAGTATTTTGGGCGCGATGTTGGCAGCTCCGTCGGTACCGCTTGCGCGCATGTTGGTCAATTTTTTACCTTCATTAGGGTTCACCACCAGGTCGCCGGGTTTGTTGTTCTCACCGATGATCATGCCTTTGTAAACCTCTTCTCCCGGATCCACGAAGAATGAACCCCTGTCCTGCAGCTTATCGAGGGAGTAACCAGTAGTAGTACCGGCTTCCTTGGCTACGAGCACGCCGTTGTTACGGCCGGGGATCGGGCCTTTCCAGGGTTTATAATCGTTAAAGCGGTGCGCCATTACAGCCTCACCGGCAGTATTTGTCAGCATCTGCGTACGCAGGCCGATCAGGCCGCGGGAAGGTATCTCGAATTCCAGGTGCTGCATTTCACCTTTGGTTTCCATGATCAGCATCTCACCTCTGCGGCGGGTTACGAGGTCGATCACTTTAGAAGCGAATTCCTGCGGAACGTCTACCACGAGGATTTCAAACGGTTCGCTTTTTTTACCGTCGATGATCTTGGTGATCACCTGCGGCTGGCCTACGGTCAGCTCATATCCTTCGCGGCGCATGGTCTCTACCAGCACCCCCAGGTGAAGGATACCGCGGCCATACACCATGAAGCTGTCTGCAGCGTCAGTATCAAGCACGCGAAGCGCCAGGTTCTTCTCGGTTTCTTTGATCAGGCGGTCGCGCAGGTGACGTGAGGTCACGAACTTGCCGTCTTTACCAAAGAAGGGGGAGTTATTGATGCTGAACAGCATGTTCATCGTCGGCTCGTCTACGCTGATAACCGGTAATGCCTCGGGGTTTTCGAAATCAGCTATTGTGTCGCCGATGCCGAAATCTTCGATGCCCACTACCGCGCAGATGTCGCCGGCCAGCACTTCCTGTACGCGTTTTTTACCAAGCGATTCGAATATATATAATTCACGTACGCGGGTCTTTTTAATGGAACCGTCTACCTGCACCAGGCTGATAGGCTGGTTTTCGGAGATCTTGCCGCGGGTTACCTTACCTACGGCGATACGGCCGAGGAAGGTGGAATAATCCAGGGAAGTGATCTGCAGCTGCAGGGTACCTTCGCTTACTTTAGGTTCGGGAACGTGTGTAAGGATACCGTCGAGCAGGGGAATGATGTCTTCACGGGGCTCCAGGGAATCGTTGAACCAGCCGTTCTTGCCGGAACCGTAATAGGTCGGGAAGTTCAGCTGTTCTTCGGTAGCATCCAGGTTAAAGAACAGTTCAAATACGGCGTCATGCACTTCATCGGGGCGGCAGTTGGCTTTATCCACTTTATTGATCACCACAATAGGCTTCAGGTTCAGCTGGAGCGCTTTCTGCAGTACGAAGCGGGTCTGCGGCATGGGGCCTTCAAAGGCATCCACCAGCAGGATCACGCCATCGGCCATTTTTAATACACGCTCTACCTCGCCACCGAAGTCGGCGTGGCCCGGAGTGTCTATCACGTTGATCTTTACTCCTTTATATTCTACAGATACGTTTTTGCTGAGAATGGTGATACCACGTTCCCTTTCCAGGTCGTTGTTGTCCATGATCAGCTCCCCGGTTTCCTGGTTGGCCCGGAAAACGTTTGTAGAGTGGAGGATTTTATCCACCAGGGTAGTTTTACCGTGGTCTACGTGCGCGATAATGGCGATGTTTCTAATTTGCATGACAATGAGTGATTTAGCCGCATTTTGAAGACCTTCCGGGGGATTATTTTTCCGGGCAGCTCCAAATGAAGGCGCAAAGGTACGAATATTAAGGGGAATTCGGTGTAGGGATACCTTAAATAACTGTGAAATGTCAGAAGACAGACAAACAACATGTTATCCGTTAAGAATCAATGACTTATTGCTACTGCTGTTGCGAAAGAGCTCCCATCAGCACCTCGTTCAGCTGGCCAAACGCCTGCTGGTTGCCGGGATTGTCCAGGGCACGGGCAATATCCAGCTTCTCCCGCGGGGTAAGATGCCAGCTCAGCGCGGCTGCCTTTTCTACCTGTTGCGGCACGTATTGAAAGATCAGCCGCTTGAATTTATTGGGGAAATACGCTTCTATATAATTTACAAGATGGTCCTGGTGGAAATCCTGCATGCTCATCCAGTGGGCCTGCATGGTGAACAGCGGCTCAAAGATCAGGTCGCCCAGGTCTTTCTGCTGCTTGATGGGCGTTACGTCATTCTTGCGCGTGTCCCTGATCTGCATGAATATCACCCCGCCGGTATTTTCATTGATCCATTCACGGAAAGTATACAGGAAACGGATGCTGGTCTCCTGCCCGAAATTATCCCGGATGCCTGCGTCCATCACGTCCACGATCGGGTTGCTGGGAAGGAATACGTTAGGTAATACATAAGGGAATGTGGCGCTCATGCGGATGGCGCTGGTAACACGCAGCTCGCCGGCATGCTGGTTGGCGAAGAACTGGCTGAAGTCCACTCCGTCCACATCACGCACGGCGCGGGTCGGGTAGCGGTAATCGGCCGCGCAAAGGTAGCTCACGGGCTGCGGGCTCATAAACAGCCTGCGCCCGTCGGCATTAATCGTGGCGCACCAGATCAGCATGGGTATCCTGGCTTCGTATTCGGGTTGTTTGTAGGCGCCGATGGTTTTGTTTAAAACATTGTCTGTATTGAGGTTCAGCTGCATTTCGAAGGCATAGCCGCGGTCTTTGGCATAAGAATTCTTCCCGATCTTGAAATGCCGGAAAGGGGTGATGAAATCATTCACCGCAAATGAACTGAATACGGAGTTCAGCAGGTCGCGCGAGATCTTCTCACAATACAGGCTGTCGTACAATTTTGCCGGCGCGGGCATTTTGCCTTCCTGCTGGCGGAGGTACAGCTCGCGGAAATAGGCGGCGCCCAGCATCCCGCCGGATGCGCCGGTCATCAGGAAAGTATGTTTCAGCAATTTACCTTTCAGCAGGCTGTCGTACCGCTGCAGCACGTTCATGGTCCAGGCTGCGGAACGGCTGCCGCCGCCGCTGGTGTTGATGATGATGATAGGCGGCTTGGAGCCGGGCGGAAATTTCGCTTTCCAGTTCTCCAGTATCTCCAGGGTATTTTTCCGGTCTGCGTCGCTGCGGGCCTGTGTGAAAAATCCCTGGAGGCTCTGCACGCTATAGGCGGGGCGGTCTTTTTTGTCGAGGTAATTGAGGCCGTAAGCCTTGTTGCGGTTGTCTATCCACTGGTTCTTCACCATCCAGTTCAACCCTACAACAAGGAATACCAGCACCGGGATGGCCCAGCTTTCAAGCAGGTAGGCGTAAGCGCCAGCTACGCCGATCAGGAACGCAAAGAAAATGAGCACGCTTGCGCCGGCAGGTATGCGGAATGCGTTGTAGTCCATCAGGTAAGCCATGATCACGAGGAATACCAGCGCCAGCCCGATCGTGATCATGGCTGCAAAGTGGTGCTGGCGGAAGATGTTATCCAGGTAATGTTTGTTGTAGTGGTCCACGTTCCTCGCGCGGCGGATACGCCAGGGACTGGAAAAGTAGCTGTATACGGGCAATGCGTTCTCGTCCCTTTCCTGGTTCGGTTTGAGCACAGTGCGGAGAAAATTGCGCGGGTTGCCGAATTTTTTCATCAGCCGCCGCCCGATATTTTTATCCGCGTTGAAAAAATAAAAGAAAGAAAAAAAGATAACGACGAGATAGCCGCAGATAAAACCTTCCGCCAGCAAAAGGATCTGGGGGACGGAGTTCAGTTCCTGCCAGCGCTGGTATTGCCAGCCGCGCCACAGCAGCATGATAAGGAAAGCGCCGGGAATGATGGCGTTGTTCAGGCAGTAACGTGAAAAGGGCTGCGAGGTGGTAGCCAGGAATTTGAACCGGCCGCTGTGAAGGATGAAGGTGGTGATGTTCCAGCTCATGGTGAAAATGGCGGTAGCCACGCCGGTCACCGTGGTGCTGTAAAAATTCACCCTACCCAGGTATTCCGGCGCAAGGAACAGCGCATCACCGCCAAACGTTTTGGCAAAGCCGCCGTTGATGGTGCTGAACAATATGGCCCAGAAGATCAGCAGAACCTGGTACTTGCGGAAATGCAGCAACAGCAGCTGAATAGGGAAGGAATAGAAAAATCGTAACCAAAATCTTTTCACCACCTTAAATTAAGGCAAATATCCGCAATGTAAAATTAAAAATAAATTAAATGTGACTCGGGCGCGGGGTAACGAAGCGCCCCCAGATCATTACCATGAGCAGCGCCATGCCGGTGAACTGGTGCGCCAGTGCAAAGCCCAGCGGAATTTTCACCTCGCTGTTCATCACGGTGAGCACGCCTAAAAAAACCTGCAGCAGCACAACCAGCAGGGCGAGCGCGCGCACAACGGCGAGCTGGGGCAGTTTGGCGGAGCGCAGGTACCATATGGCGATCAGCAGCGTGAGCAGGTAAGCCAGGCTGCGGTGTATGAACTGGATGGTGATCTGGTTGTGGGTGATATCTTCCAGGAAACCGCCCTGCGAAAGCATGCCGGACGGCACAAAGGCCCCGTTGATGGAAGGCCAGGTAGTGGCGGCCAGCGCGGCATGCAGCCCTGCCATGAAAGCGCCGTAGACCAGCTGGAGCACGAGCAGCCCTAGGATCCAGCCGGAAAGCTTGCGCAGCCCGGGCGCCTGTACCAGGGCGGATGCGGGCACGCTCAGCTTCAGGGCGAACCAGAGCACGTACCACAGCAGCCCCAGCGCGGCAATAAAGTGAATGGCTAAACGAATATGGGAAACGTAAAGGTTTTCCTCGTTCAGCCCGCTTTTTACCATGATCCAGCCGATAAGCCCCTGGAGGGCGCCGAGCAGGAAAAGCACGATCATGGGGTTGATCATGCTGCGGTCTATTTTCTTTTTGATGATGAACCAGACGAAGGGCACAAAAAAGACCACGCCGATGAGGCGGGCCCAGTTGCGGTGCAGCCATTCCCAGAAATAGATCCATTTAAAATCGGACAGGGTGAAGTGGCTGTTGATATATTTGGACTGGCCGATCTGCTGGTATTTTTCGAAAGCGGCCTGCCAGGCAGCTTCATTCATGGGAGGGAGCGCGCCCAGGATGGGCTTCCATTCCGTAATGCTCAGGCCGGAGCCCGTGAGGCGGGTAATGCCGCCCAGGAGCACCTGTACAATGATCATGGCCACCCCGGTAAAAAGCCATATTACGATGGCCCGGTTTCCTTTATTTTGCTGCATTTCCATAAACCCTGCAAAAATAAGGGTAAATCCCGCCCGTGATGGATGATTTTTATCAATTCCGGAATCATTCCGCCGGTTTTTGTAATTTTAGCGCCAACAAAATCAGTTAACTTGTTGCTGCCATATTACCAGGATATATTAACCGAAGCGGGTTGCGATGAAGCCGGGAGAGGCTGCCTCGCAGGCCCCGTGTTTGCGGCGGCGGTGATTTTGCCGAAAACCTTCCGGCACCCTCTTTTGAACGATTCAAAACAGCTGACGGAAGATGAAAGGAATGTTTTAAGGGTAGTGATCGAACGGGAAGCCGTAGCGTTTGCGGTAGCCAGTGTGTGCAATGTGGAAATTGACAGGATAAATATCCTGAAAGCCTCATTCAAGGCCATGCACGAAGCTTTGGCACGATTATCGCTACAGCCCCAAATGTTACTCATTGATGGGAACCGTTTTCATCCCTATGGCGACATCCCGCATACCTGCATCATACAGGGCGACGGAAAATATGCATCCATAGCAGCAGCATCTGTGCTGGCAAAAACTTACCGGGACGAATACATGCAGGGGCTGCACGAGCAGTTCCCGCAATACGGATGGAAGGAGAACAAAGGTTATCCGACCAGGCATCACAGGGATGCGATCCGGGCCCACGGCGACACGCCCTATCACCGAAGGACGTTCCGCTTATTGCCAGACCAGCTTAGCCTGGACGAGGAGGAAAAGTGGTAAAAAGGAACGAACCATGTTAAAGCAAACGCAACAACAGAAATTATTACAGAAGTTGTCACCCCAACAGATTCAGCTCATGAAACTGTTGCAGGTGCCTACTGCCAACCTGGAAGAAAGGATCAAAGAGGAACTGGAAGAAAACCCCGCCCTTGAGTACAGCGAAGACGGCCAGGAAGACGACCTCGCGAAAGATAACAACGAAGAATTTGAAGCCAATACCGAGGACGAATTTGAGCCCGACGGCAGCGAAAACGAATACGACAACATCGATATCTCCGAATACGTTTCAGAAGGCGATGATGAAATAGCGGATTACAAACTGCGGGACGATAATTACCCGGACCCGGACGAATCCCGCACCATCCCCGTCCGCGTGGAAACTACCTTCCACGACCACCTGCTCAGCCAGCTGGGGCTTCAAACGCTGGACGACCGCCAGCGCCGCATCGCGGAGCAGATCATCGGCAGTATAGACGACGACGGGTACCTCCGCCGTGAAACCAGCGCCATCGTAGATGATCTTTCATTTTCACAGAACATACAGGCAGAGGAAGACGAGATCAAACAGCTTATCAAGCTCATCCAGACCTTCGACCCCGCCGGTGTTTGCTGCGCGGACCTGAAAGAATGCCTGCTATTGCAGCTCAAACGGAAGAACCCGGATGATCCCGGCGTGCAGACCGCCATCCAGATACTCGATAATTATTTCGACGAGTTCACCAAAAAACATTACGAAAAGATCCAGCGCTCGCTCAACCTGTCGGACGAAGACCTGCGCGAGGCCATCGGCCAGATCATCAAGCTCAACCCCAAGCCGGGCGGCAATTACAGCCTGCTGAACAAAGCCGAGAGCTACGTAATACCCGACTTCTTCATACTTAACAATAACGGCAAGCTGGAGCTGTCCCTTAACAGCAAGAACGCACCGGACCTGCGTATTTCCGAAGGTTACCGCGAAATGCTGAAGGAATACGACCGCGGGGATAAAAAAGATAAACGCCAGAAAGAGGCTGTGCTGTTCATCAAACAGAAGATAGACGCCGCCAAATGGTTCATAGACGCTATCAAGCAGCGCCAGCACACACTGCTGAGCACCATGGAGGCTATTATGAGCTACCAGCACGAATTCTTCCTCACCGGCGATGAGACCACCATGAAACCCATGATCCTGAAGGACATTGCGGACATCACCCAGCTGGACATCTCTACCGTGAGCCGCGTGGCCAACAGTAAATATGTGCAGACCGAGTTCGGCACCTTCAAGCTCAAGTTCTTTTTCTCCGAATCATTGTCTACAGACAGCGGCGAGGAAGTAAGCACGCGCGAGGTGAAAAAGATCCTGTCAGACATGATCGGCGGCGAGAACAAACGCAAGCCGCTCAGCGACGAAAATCTTACGAAGATGCTGCAGGACAAAGGTTACAACATTGCACGCCGCACCGTGGCCAAATACCGCGAACAGCTGAACATACCCGTTGCGCGTTTACGCAAGGAATTATAATCATTACAAATTTTCATGGAAGAGCAGAAACCGTCCGTCACCTTTCCGCCTGCATTGCGGGCCGCAGCAACAGTATTTTCATATTTGCTGCATCCTTTATTCATTCCCCTGCTCATCACTTTTATAGTGGTTACCGCGCTGCCGGAATATTTTATGGCATTTAAGCACAACAGCTTCCGGTTCCCTTTCGACGTGCTGTATCTGCGTGTGGGCGTAGGTTGCCTGCTGTTTCCTTTGCTGGCGGTGGTATTGTCCAAATTGCTGGGTTTCGTTAACAGCGTGCAGCTGGAAAACCGTACGGACAGGATCATTCCTTATGTTGCGACTACGATCTTCTACTTCTGGGTTTTCTATACATTCAAACGCCAGGGCGTTACCCCCGGTTTTTTCAACGCGTTTTTCCTCGGCATTTTCATTGCCGTGGTGATCTGCTTCGTGGCCAACAGTTTCGTGAAGATCAGCATGCACACGACCGGCTGGGGCGGCGTGCTGGGCTTCCTGATGGTGCTGATGTGGGGCATGGGCATGAACGTCAGCGTGCCGCTGGCGCTGGCTTTTGTGCTGGCGGGGCTGGCCGCGACGGCGAGGCTTATACTGGACGCGCACACTACGCGGGAGATCTACACGGGCCTGTTCGTGGGTATTCTTTCACAGGTTGCCGCTTATGCCATTGTAGGCTGAGAGCGGATCTTTTCCTATTCTGAAAATATTTTTTCACTGCGCATATTCCCTGCGTAAGGGGCGTGCACCTTTGTAATGTCCATTGCGTGTTACCCCAATTTAAGTTTAAACACCGGATGCTACAATAATTAGTATTTAGAAAAAAATGCTAAAAATTTTAGGAGTTTTCCGGGAAATAATTATACCTTGCATTACCATTAAATTTGTAACAAATACTTACTTACTAATTCAAAGATTATGTCAAACGGCAATACTGATAAACTGAAGGCGCTCCGCCTTACGATGGATAAGATTGACAAGGATTTCGGCAAAGGCGCCGTGATGATGTTGGGAGAAAAGCCCGATATCCCGCTGGAATTTATATCCACCGGTTCCCTGGGGCTGGACATTGCGCTGGGTATTGGCGGCCTTCCCAAAGGCAGGGTGGTTGAAATATATGGCCCGGAATCTTCAGGTAAAACGACGTTAGCGATACATACCATTGCAGAAGCGCAGAAAAAAGGAGGCATTTGTGCTATTATAGATGCGGAACATGCCTTTGACAGTTCCTATGCCCGTAAACTGGGTGTGGATGTGGATTCCCTGCTGGTTTCCCAGCCGGACCATGGTGAGCAGGCGCTGGAAATTGCGGACAGGCTGATCCTTTCCGGAGCGGTGGATGTAGTGGTGATAGACTCCGTGGCCGCCCTGGTGCCTAAAGGAGAGCTGGAAGGCGAAATGGGTGAAAGCAAAATGGGCCTGCAGGCCCGCCTCATGAGCCAGGCCCTCCGTAAACTGACCGCCACTATCTCCAAAACAAATTGCTGCTGCATATTCATCAACCAGCTGCGTGAAAAGATCGGCGTAATGTTCGGCAACCCCGAAACCACCACCGGTGGTAACGCCCTGAAATTCTATGCTTCCGTAAGGCTGGACATCCGCCGTATGAGCCAGATCAAAGACGGCGACGAAGCAGTCGGCAACCGCGTAAAAGTTAAAGTAGTTAAAAATAAGGTCGCTCCTCCCTTCCGCCAGGCAGAGTTCGACATTATATTCGGAATGGGCATATCCAAAGTGGGTGAGCTGATAGACATGGGCGTGGAATATGGCATTATCCAGAAAAGCGGTAGCTGGTTCAGCTACGAAGGCAATAAACTGGGCCAGGGCCGCGATGCCGTGAAACAGCTCCTGCTGGACAATCCCGAGGTAGCCACCGAGGTGGAAGCCAAGATCAAGGCAAAACTGGCAGAACAAGCCTAAGGTTTGTGCCGGGCAATAGAGCCTTTTGCAGAAAACCGGCAGCTATGTTTTGTGCAGAGGTTCCGGCTGAAAAGGTCGGGAATTGTTCCAGGCTCAAAGAGGGTTTTTGCAAATGAGCATAAGGCCCATGCCTGGAGCAGAGATTCCGGCAAAAAACAGCCTGGACTGTTCCATGTCTCAAAGGGCTACGTCTCATAGAGCCAATGAACCAGTTTGAGGCACAGCCAGGATCAAAGATTTCCGGCAGGCCAATCCCTGGGGATTGCACCATTTCTAAAGATTTTTAAACGTTCATTAAACGTTTGTTTGGGTTAGTTTAGTAGAAGGTCCGTTGTCTAACGGACCTTTCCTTTTTCGTAGACAATTACAATGGATGCATTAACTTTAACGTTCATGTATTAGCATGCCAACACATTACCAGACGCTAGAAGTCCCTGAAACCGCATCCCTGCAGGAGATCAAATCCGCTTTCCGCAAGCTCTCCCTCCGCTACCACCCGGACCGGAACAACGGTGACAAGCAGAGCGAGGAAATATTCCGTGGCATCCTGGACGCCTACAAAGTATTGTCTGATCCCGATCAAAGGCACTGGTACGACCAGCAATTGTACTACAGCCGGCAGCCAAAGCAGGACCATTACCAGCAAAACGGCACGTGGAGCGGCAACGGCCAGTCTTACGAACAATACACATATTATCATACAGGCGCTGACCCTGAATCGTATACACCGCCCGCAAAGCCTCGGGATAGCTGGCTCCCTCGCTTTGGGTGGGTGCTATTGTTCCTCTTCGTTTTTAAAATGATTATATCGGCGCTAAACAACCAGGACGCTCAGTTGCCCGCATTAAATTCCAAAGAAATCGATAGGATAAGCACAGTATTAAGATCAATCGTGCTGGAAAAACAGACATATGTACAAAAGCAGGACGGTTCGCTTATTTCGCTGGGAGATATGATCGGGAATGACCCCAATAAATCCGTCACCCATTCTGAAGAGGATATTGACAGCGACGGGGAGAAGGAATTGTGCATCAGCATTACCCACCGCGGGCGGGAACAGTTTACAGACCGGAATATTATCCTGAAACGGAAAGGTCA